>NZ_RZSJ01000388.1:0-5995 GCF_003998025.1 Mesorhizobium sp. M8A.F.Ca.ET.021.01.1.1 | reverse complement strand
ATCGCACCCGGCATGGAGCTGTGGGCCCTGTTTGGCGCCAACGGCCAGCCGATCCTGCTTTCCGATGCGCGTGACCGTGCTCTGGCCGGCGCCATGGAAAACGATTTGACCACCGTCGCCATTCATTAAGGCGGGACGGAAACGAAAGGGCCGCTCACGGCGGCCCTTGGGGTGATATCTTAAAGAAGATGACTTCAGGCCGCGTGCGAGGCCTGCGTGTCCGACAAAAGCGCATGGATCGCCGTGGCGTCACGCGTTCCCCTGATCTTGGCCACCGTGTCGGCATCGCGCAGCACGCGCGCGATGCGCGACAGCGCCTTGAGGTGATCGGCACCCGCCCCTTCAGGCGCCAGCAGCAGAAACACCAGATCGACCGGTTGGTCATCCAGCGATTCGAAATCGACGGGCGTTTCCAGCCGGGCGAAAACGCCGGCGATGCGCTTCACGCCGGCAAGCTTGCCGTGCGGGATGGCGATGCCGTTGCCGACGCCGGTCGAACCCAGGCGCTCACGCTGCAGGATGGTGTCGAACACCTCCCGTTCCGGAATGCCCGAAATCGCCGCCGCCCGCTCGGACAGCAATTGCAGAAGCTGCTTCTTGGAGTTCGCCTTCAACGCCGGCAAAATCGCCGGAACGCTGATAAGATCGCTCAGATCCATACTTGAAAATCCTTGTTCGCCTGCCGCGCCAGTCCCCACCCCTCGTGCGGCTGGCTTTTATCCCTGTGCGACTTTGGTCGTGGACGGATCGATCCAGCCGATGTTTCCGTCGGGCCGGCGATAGACGATGTTGAGATGGTCGGTTCCGGCATTGCGGAAAACAACCACCGGACTGTCCTTGGTATCGAGCTCGATGACGGCCGAGGCCACCGACATGGTCTTCAGCGTCATGGTTGATTCGGCGACGATGGCCGGTGCGAAATCCTCCGGGATTTCCTCATCGTCATCGGCAAGCGGTGCCATCACGGTATAGGCAATGTCGGTCAATTCGCCGTTGCCATTGCCCGAATTGTGCGATTTCAGACGGCGCTTGTATCGCCGAAGCCGGGTCTCCAGCCGATCGGCTGCGGCCTCGAAGGCCAGCGTCGGATCCTGGGCATCGCCGGTGGCTTGCAGCGAGGCGCCTGAATCCAGCCGGATCATGCAATCCGCCGAATAGCGCGAACCCGATTTGATGACGGTGACGTGTCCCGCGAAGCCGCGATCGAAATATTTGCCGATCGCTTCACCGACCCGATCGTTGATGCGTGTGCGGAACGCATCGCCGATATCCATGTGCTTTCCCGATATGCGCAGATTCATCTGAAAACTGACCTTCCTTGCTCAGGCTTCAAACTGGCCCGAGTTTATACTCGTGATCCGTGCGCACAAGCTTTGCGGCGTCACTCGCGCCGATTTAAATCCGAACTTTCCGGTTGATCACAAGCCGCCTTCTTGACCGTCCCGGGGTCATGTCGTGACGGACCATCCGCTAGCGGGCATCAGGCCCGTCTCATGCGGGCGGGCTTCTAGCCACTTCACCGTGGCTTGTCAATGAAACTCGAAAACTGTGGAAATCGTGAGCGCATGGAGCTGTCCATCATTTCACGGAAACGCCGCTCCATCTCTTTGCCTTGGCGCAATTGCCAAGGGAAGCGCTATGCGCTTTTCCCGGGAAACCGCTTTACAATTTTCCTGGACTTGCTCTAGCGGCCGGCGCTGGCGAGCGCCCGTTTCTCGCGCCGGCGCTGCACCGACGAGGGAATATTCATGCCTTCCCGGTATTTGGCGACCGTGCGCCGGGCGATATCGACGCCGCTTTCCCTGAGCATGTCGACGATAGCATCGTCCGACAGCACATCGACGGGCTTCTCCTCGTCGATCATTTGCTTGATGCGATCACGCACCGCTTCGGAGGAATGCGCTTCGCCACCGCCCGATGCCGCGATCGAGGCGGTGAAGAAATAGCGCAGCTCGAACACGCCGCGCGGGGTCAGCATGTATTTGTTCGCTGTGACCCGGCTGACCGTCGATTCGTGCATGCCGATGGCGTCGGCCACCGTGCGCAGGTTGAGCGGCTTCAGATGGCGTACGCCATGGACGAGGAAGGCGTCCTGCTGGCGCACGATTTCCGAGGCCACTTTGAGGATCGTCTTTGCCCGCTGGTCGAGGCTGCGCGTCAGCCAATTGGCGTTCTGCAGGCACTCGGCCAGGAAGTCCTTCTCCGCCTGGTTCTTCGCGTGCGGCGACACCTGGGCGAAATAAATATGGTCGACCAGCACGCGCGGCAGCGTTTCGGCATTGAGTTCGACGGTCCAGCTGCCGTCATTGGCCGCCCGCACCTCGACATCGGCGACGATGGCGTCGCTGGCGCCGCCCGAAAAAGCCATGCCGGGCCGCGGGTCGAGCGCCCGGATTTCGGCCAGCATGTCGAGCAAATCCTCCTCGTCGACGCCGCAGACCCGCTTCAGCGTCTGGAAATCGCGCCGTGCCAGCAGTTCGAGATTGGCGACCAGGGCCTTCATCGCCGGATCGAGCCGGTCACGCACGGCAAGCTGCAGGGAAAGGCATTCCGCGAGATCGCGGGCGAACAGGCCGGCCGGCTCGAAGGTCTGGCATACGGCCAGCACCTTGCCCACCGCCAGGCTGTCGATGCCGAGCCGCGCGGCGATCTCCGCCAGATCGGCCCTGACATAGCCGGTCTCGTCGAGCCCATCGGAAAGTTCTCCGGCGATCAGCCGCGCTACGGGATCGGTGAAGGCAAGTGCGATCTGCTCGCCGACATGGTCGCGCAGCGTGATCGCGCTCGCCGCCATGTCGCCGGCATCGAGCCCCTCGGACGAGGAGCCGCCGCCGCTGCCCGAAGCCGATTTCCATTGCGCCGTCAGGTCGGGCCCGAGCCGTTCGCTGGTGCCGGGATCATCGGGAAACAGGTTTTCCAGGGACGTATCGAGCTTTTCCGAGATCGCCTCGGCGCTCCATGCCGTTTCGTTCTCGAACCAGTCGCCGTCGGGGGCGGCTTGCGGCTCGGCCTCGAGCTTCTGCGCCTGATCGCTCGCGGCATCGTCCTGCGGCTCGGCGCGCTCCAGGAGCGGATTGCGCTCGATCTCCTCGTCGATGAAATGCTCAAGCTCGGCATGGGTGAACTGCAGCAGCCGAATCGACTGCATCAGCTGCGGCGTCATCACCAGCGACTGCGACTGTCGGAGCTGTAGTTTCGCCGCCAACGCCATGGCTCGGTTTCAAACGCCTCCTGAACGCGTCCGGACTTCCGGAATGAATTTCACGGCGGGCATAGAAACTGGCCCGGCTTTTGCTTGTCAAGGCAAAGCCTAGCGAAACCCGATTACCGGAGCGTTATCCCGCGGCAAAACCGCGAAAAAACAGGCCGCACCGCCCGAAAAATCGTGTCAGGAAACAAATTTCACGCTCAGAGCAATTCCAAGAGCCGGGGAAAAAACAGCTTCCTGGCCGGAACTTCGTAAAAACAGACGCAGCGAAGCGGCGTGTAGGACAAGGAATTGCTCAGAGGGTAAAACCCTCGCCGAGATAAAGCCGCCGCACGTCGGGATTTGCCACCACTTCGTCGGCGCGGCCATGGGTCAGCACCTGGCCGGCGTGGATGATATAGGCACGGTCGATCAGGCCGAGCGTCTCACGCACATTGTGGTCGGTGATGAGGACACCGATGCCGCGCGCCGTCAGGTGACGCACCAATTGCTGGATGTCGGCGACCGCGATCGGATCGATGCCGGCGAAGGGTTCGTCGAGCAACATGTAGGCCGGACGCGTCGCCAGCGCGCGCGCGATTTCCAGGCGCCGCCTTTCGCCGCCCGAGAGCGACATGGACGGCGCCTTGCGCAGATGGCTGATGTGGAATTCCTCGAGCAGTTCGTCGAGGTTGCGCTCGCGGACCTTGCGGTCTTTTTCCACCACTTCGAGCACGGCGCGGATGTTCTGTTCGACATTGAGGCCGCGGAAGATCGAGGCCTCCTGGGGCAGATAGCCGATGCCGAGGCGCGCGCGGCGATACATCGGCATCGAGGTGACGTCGAAGCCGTCGATCTCGATCGTGCCTTCATCCACCGGCACCAGGCCGGTAACCATGTAGAAGCAGGTCGTCTTGCCGGCGCCGTTGGGGCCGAGCAGCCCGACGGCCTCGCCGGCGCGTACGCCCAGCGTGACGCCGCTGACGACCTTGCGGCCCTTGTAGCTCTTGGTCAGGCCCTTGGCGATCAAGGTTCCCTTGAACTTCGCCTTGTCGGCGGTGACCGTGGCCGGAGCCGAAAGCTTGCCTGCGGCCCGTCCCGGAAGACGCGCCGTCAGCGACGACAGGCTGGCCATCAGGGGTTCGTCGCTCCCGATTTCGACGCATCCGATTTCGGCGGCGGCGTGATCGACATCTGCACGCGCTGCCCAGCGCATGGATCGACCTGGGCCAGTCCGCTTTTCATCTGCACGGTAAGCTTGCAGCCGACCAGCACATTGTCGTTTTGCGACAGGACGACCTTTTTGCCCGAAAGCACCAGCACCTGGCTCTTCATGTCGAAACTGCCCTGATCGCCGGTAGCGACCTGCTGATCCGACTTGATGTACACCTTGTCGGAGATTTCGAGATGGTCGATGTTGGCCGAGCCGGTCATCGCAGCGCCCGCGGCTTCCGTGCCCTTGGCCGCGGCATTGGCATCCTTGATGTAATAGACCATCATCTTGCCGGCCTTCATCAGCGTCGGCCCCTGGACGACGGTGACATTGCCCGTGAAGATGGCGACATTCTCGGCTTGACGCACTTCCAGCTTGTCGCTTTCGATCTGGATCGGCTTGTCACCGGCCAGTTTGAGGCCTGACACCTGACTGGCGGCAGACGACTGCGCCAGCGACGGCGCCAGGCTGAGCAGGAGCAGCGCCGAAGTTGCGGCCGCAAGCCGTGTCGAACTATTGAGCCACATTCGCTTCTTCGCCCTTTGCCTCAGCCGCCTTCAGACTGGCGGCATCAATGTTGACGCGCACCCTATTCTCGAACACCAGGATCTTGCCATTGTCCTGGACCGACAGGGAATTCGCTGTGATCTGCGACCCGCCACGGCTGACATCGACGGGATCATCCGTCTTCATAGTGCCTTTGCCCATGTCGAGGAAGACCGATTTGAACTTGGCCTGCATGCCGTCGGTCGTGGTGATGGTGACGTCGCTGTCCAGTTTCATCGTATTGCCGTCGCGATCATAGGTGCCACGCGAGGCTTTTACCGCCGCGACATTGTCGGGAGCGATCGGCACCTTGGCGTCGATGCCCTCGAGCTCGATGATGCCTTGCGTGCTCACATCCTGTATCGCCCGCAGCGCCGTCATCGAGTAGGGCTGCTTCTGCTTGGTGAAGCCATTGAGTTTGGGATTGGCCATCACCAGCTTGCCGTTGGAGAAGGCGGTGCCTTCCGCCTGCACCGCGACGGAAACGGGGGCGGCGAGATACGAATAGATCGGGAAGGCGACGGCGATCAGCGCCGCGGCCAAGGGCACGGCGAATTTGAGCACGCGCACGCGGCGCGAGTGACGCTGAGCGCGGTCGAAGGCCTCGTCCCGCGTCCAGCCATCCTCCGGGGGAGCCAACTCCGTCTCCGGGCTGGCCGGTTCATTCGGTCGCGCTAACATGACTGCTTTCTTCTAAAACCCGCCCCCGGGGAGCACCGCCTATAGGTGGGACGCCAGCGTCCTCACGCAAGCACAAGCCGACGAAAACCGCAAAAATGTGACAGCTGCCATTGCACAAACGAAACCCGGGTCAGCGCAATAGCCAGTGCTTCATAGCAGAAATAGTCGCCCTTGCGTCTTTTTTCATCACCGAAGTTCTTCCCACTTACCTTGCGTCCCCCGCACAGACCAGTCACAAAACAGACAGCATAAGGACCGTCGCGCGCGGATTGCCGCGCCATGTGCGGGATGGAACTGCTTCCCGATGGAGACATCATGGTCTAAAAGCGTCTCTTCCCGCTGACTGTGAGGCTGACGATGGCATTGAG
>NZ_RZSJ01000387.1:0-6000 GCF_003998025.1 Mesorhizobium sp. M8A.F.Ca.ET.021.01.1.1 | reverse complement strand
GCGATCCGGCAGCGCAAGCTCGGCGTCGCGTTCCTGCCGGCATTGTCGGACGAGGCCGCCGCCGGTACGGCACGGCTGGCGCTGAAAGGCGCCAGCGAGGCAGGGCTTCTATGAATATGAAAAAGGTCGAACGTCTCGACGGCATCGGGCCGCTGGCGCAACGCTATCAGGTCTTCCTGCTCGACCAGTTCGGCGTGCTGCATGACGGCCAAGCTCCGTATCCCGGTGCGGCGGAGGCATTGTCCACGCTGAAGCGCGCCGGCAAGACCGTGGTGCTGATCTCCAATTCCGGCAAGCGCGCCCGGCCCAACGAGGATCGCCTGCTGAAGCTCGGCTTCGAGGCCGGCAGTTGGGACCATTTTGTGTCTTCCGGCGAGGTAGCGTGGCGACGTTTCCATGACATGGCGGCGGCAGGAGTGTTGCGGTCCGGCACGAAATGCCTGTTGATCAGCCGCGACGGCGACCGCAGCGCGATCGAAGGCCTGCCCTTCGCGCTGACAGAGGCCGGCGAGGACGCCGAGCTGGTGCTGATCTCGGCCAGTGAGGGGGACCGCCACGACCTCGACCATTATCGCCGGCTGCTGGGCCCGGCAGCGGCGCGGCAAGTGCCGTGCTTCTGTACCAATCCCGATAGGATCATGCTGACGGCGGTCGGACCCCGCTTCGGCGCCGGCGAGATCGCCGATCTCTACGAGAACCTGGGCGGCGGCGTCACCCGCATCGGCAAGCCCTATCCGGCGATCTTCGATGCCGCACTTGCACTGGCCGGCGAGCCGGACCGCCACAGGGTGGTCTGCGTCGGCGACAGCGTCGAACACGATATTGCAGGCGGCAATGGTGTCGGCATCGCCACCGCGTTGGTATTGGGTGGGATCCTGGCCGGCGCGCCTGACCTCGCCGCTGTTTTCGGCGAGCACAAGGCCTGGCCGGACTACATCACGGGATCGTTCAGCTTTCGCTGACCGCATTCAGCATACGCCTTGCGCTTTCCTCGTCGGTGATCAGGATTGTCGGCGCAATCAGATTCATGGCGCCGAGCAGCGCGTCGGTCTTCTCCGCGCCGCCGGAGGTCAGAATGCGGATCGGCGCCTTGCGCAGCCGGTCGACATCCACCGACATCACATGGTTGTTGACGGGATGGTCGACCAGATCGCCATTGCGGTCGTAGAAATGGAACAGAAGGTCGCCGACGGCGCCGCGCGCCAGCAGCGCCTCGCGGTCCGCTTCCCTGAGGAAGCCGCCGCGCGAGAAGGTGGTGGCCGAAGCGATGCCGCCGACACTCAGCAGAACGGCATCGAGCGCGTCGG
Source organism: Mesorhizobium sp. M8A.F.Ca.ET.021.01.1.1 (assembly GCF_003998025.1). Lineage (NCBI taxonomy): Bacteria > Pseudomonadati > Pseudomonadota > Alphaproteobacteria > Hyphomicrobiales > Phyllobacteriaceae > Mesorhizobium > Mesorhizobium sp. M8A.F.Ca.ET.021.01.1.1. Next base: position 4,693 of record NZ_RZSJ01000387.1, on the reverse strand, counting down.
CCATCTCAAAAACCTCCTGCAGGCCGCAGCGCTCGACCAGCGCGATCTTGGTCTCGACGCTGTCGACGACGGCCGGCGTCGGCATCAGATAGCCATCGCCCTGGAAAATCTGGGCGAAGCGCCACGCGAACTCGGCCGGGTTGACCCGGCGCGCGACGCCGACGCCACCAAGCAGCGAAATCACCTTGAAATCGGTCAGCGATTTGGCGCTGATGAACGGCAAGGTGTGGAACAGCGTATTGCCCCAGCCGACGCCGACCTGCATGCCGGATTTCATCGCGTCGGACAGGAACATGCCGGTCTTGGCGGCGATCGCCGGGATCGGATCGGCATTGGCCGCGGTCAACGGCGCCACCAGCGCCTGCTGCAGCCCGAAGGTCCTTTCGAGCGCGCGCTCCAGCCGCACGATCTCCAGAAGCTCGCTCTCGATGGTGATCTTGACCTCGTTGCGCGACCGCGCCTCCGCCAGCATGCGCACGATGGTGACGCGGCCGACGCCAAGCACATCGGCGATCTCGTTCTGCGTCATCTGCTCGACGAAATACATCCAGGCGGCGCGGATCCTGAGGCGGTCCGTTCGGCTCTCGCTGATGACCGGCTCGGTCGCTTCGGCTCCTGCCCGCCTTTCGGTGGCCCCCCTTTCCTCGGCCCCCTTTTCCTCGATTTGTCGTCCCCTGGCCAAATCATCCCTCCCCCGCGGCGGCGGACGCGCGCCGTCGCCGATTCTGCGTGCTGGTCTAGTATCGCCTATTGATCTACCAATCGATAGGAACAATGTAGAGTCGGTGGCCGCCCTACTGCAGCTGGCCCCGCACGGCACATTCGAGGCAAACCGCGATGCTCCGACAAATCTCCGAAGACGTCCGCGTCAACCTCAAGGACCGGCTGCGGGAAGTCCGCGACATCATCCGCCAGAGCCGTCATGACGGCAGCGGCGACGCCAGCGCCCTGCGCGAAGCCACCAGCCATCTTCCGCCGTTTCCGGGCAAAGGCATCGAAGGCCTGCTCAGCCATGCCGCGAGCGCCGTCGACGAAGCGCTGTCGATCGCCGAATCCTTCGTCCCGCATGAACGCCCGATAAGCGTCGATGGAACGACCGTCAAAGGTCTCGGCACCTATTTTCCGGCCGGGGACGAAGACCAGCAATTGAACGCCGAGCGCCTGTTCCGGCGCGACATGTACTATCTGAGCAAGGCCGTGCTTGCCGGGCTGAAGATCGAGAATGCCCGTATCCATGAAGCCGGTTTTGCCGCCGTCCACGCGGCCATGCGCAAGCGCCATGGCGATCTGTTGGCCGCGCTGGCCGCGCCGGGTGCCGGACTGCAGGCAATCGCGGCCACCTGCGCGGGGCTTTTGATCGAATTGCTCAACCAGCGCCCGGTCCGCTTTGGCGAAGCCGCGCCGGAATCGAATGCTGCTGGCGGCCGGGCGCTCGATATAAGCTGCCTGGCGCCGGTCGTCCTGGCTTGCGGCCTGGCGACAACCGGCCGCGACGGCGCGCCGGAGCCAGACATGCTGGAGATCGCGATGCTGGCCGCCGATATACGTCATGAGCGCATTGTCCAGGCCTGCGCCAAGGCGAGCCCGGTCGATGAATTGACCCCTGTCTTCGCCACCTTGCTTGCGCACCTGCCGTAAGGCCTCCCAGCGCAGCGGTCGCAGGAACTACTCCCCGGCCGCCATCGCCGTGATCGTCTTCTTGGCGCGCTGGATCGAGGCCGGGCTCATCGACAGCTCGGTCAGGCCCATCTTCAGGAAGGCCGGAATGAGATCCGGCCGACCTGCCGCCTCGCCGCACATGCCCACCATGATGCCAGCGGCGACCCCGGCCCTGGCCGTCAGTTCGATCGCCGACATCACGGCCGGATTGGTGACGTCGTTGAGCTTCGCAACCGTCGGGTTGAGCCTGTCGGCGGCCATGATGTACTGGGTGAGATCATTGGTGCCGATCGAGAAGAAAGCCACCTCCCTGGCCAGTGCCGGTGCGATCAGCACCGCGGCCGGGGTTTCGATCATCACGCCGAGATCGAACGTGGCGTGCGGCACGCCTTCGGCCTTGAGTTCGGCGGCGCATTCATCGACCAGTGCGCGGCTGCGCGTCACTTCGGAAATATCCGACACCATCGGCAGCATCACCTTGATGTTGCCGTGTACGGCGGCCCTCAGCAGCGCCCTCAGCTGGCGCTTGAAGATATCGGGCCGGTCGAGGCACATGCGGATGCCGCGCCAGCCGAGGAAGGGATTTTCCTCGTCGGGAAACTCGATGCCGGCGATCGGCTTGTCGCCGCCGATGTCGAGCGTGCGCACGATGACCGGATAGGGGGCGAAGGCTTTGGCCAGCGCCGCATAGGTCTCGGCCTGCATGTCTTCCGACGGCAGGTGCATATGGCGCATGAACAGAAGCTCGGTCCGGAACAGGCCGACACCCATGGCGCCGGCTTCCTGCGCAGCCTCGATCTCCTCCAGCGAGCCGATATTGGCCGCGACCTCGATAGTCCTGCCGTCCGCCAGCTTCGGCGTCACCGTCTTGAACGCGGTCAGGCCGGCACGCTCCTTGGCCGCCGCTTCGACGCGGCCGGCGAAATCGGCGCGTGTGGCCGCATCGGGGTCGATGATCACCTGGCCGCTGTTGCCGTCGAGCGCCAACTCTTGCGCCGTGCGCAAGGCATTGATCTTGTCGCCGAGGCCCAGCACCGCCGGAATGCCGTGCGAGCGGGCGATGATGGCGATGTGCGAGGTGGCGCCGCCATGGCCGCACACCACGCCGCCGATGCATTTCAGCGGCGCGCGCGCCAGATCCCAGGCGCCGATATCATCGGCGATCAGGATCGCACCCTGCGGGATATTTTCGAGGCTGACGTCGTCTTGGCCCAGCAGCACCAGGCAGATCTGCCGTCCGACCGCATGGACATCGTCGGCCCGCGCATTGAGGTAATGATCGTCGACGGCGCTGAAATCGGCGGCGATGGTGGAAGCGGCGGTGATCGTGGCCGACACCGCGTCATTGCCGCCCTTGATCGCCTTCTCGGCCTCGCCGGTCAGGCTGTCGTCGGCGGCGATATCCCTGAGCGCCGCGACGATGCCCCGGTCACCGGCCGACAAACTATCCTGCGCCAGCGCCCGGTCCATGCGCGCCTGGACGGCGACGACGGCGGCGCGGAACCTGTCGATTTCGCCGGCGATTTCTTCTGCCTGCAGCATGCGGCCCTGTCCCGCGATATCAGGCGGGAAATGCGCGAAGGCGGGTCCGATGGCGACGCCCTCGCTTGCGGCGACACCGCGCAAACCATTCGCCTCGCCTGATGCCGCCGGCGCGGATTGGGGCGCGGGCGCCGCTTCCTTGCCTGCCTCATTCGCCGGGGCGTGGGTGTCTTCGTCATCGAGACCCGCCTTGGGGTTCTCGAGATAGCCGATCAGCGCCTCGATCGCCTCGATGGCATCGGCGCCGTTCGCCCGCACGGTGACTTCCTGGTTTTCCTTGACCGCCAGCAGCATCAGCTTGACCGAGCTCTTGGCGCTGACCGCCTTGCCGTCCTTGACCAGTTCGACATCGGATTCGAAACCCTTCGCGAGCTTCACGAAGCGTGTGGCGGGGCGGGCGTGCAAACCTTCATGCACTCTGACGATGGTCGAGCGTTCCATGGCAAATACTCTGCTTTTTTGGGCGCCAAAGCCAGACTGGGCGGGGCGCGAGTGCTTTCAGGCGGCGATGGTGATGATCGCGTCTGTCTTCAGGGCGGCCACGAGGGCTTGGCGATCGACCTGCGATGCGCAGATCTCGCCCGGCCTTTCGGCCTCGGTGGCGCCGTTGAACGAGATGACGACGTGGCCCATCTCGAGGACCTTGCTCCAGGCGCTGGAGCCGACGGCGGTTATGACGGCGGTAACCGGACCAAGGGTGATCGACGCGCCCTTTTCAGGCGCGCCGTCACTGGGTCCGAGCTCCGTCTTGTGGAGCACCGAGACCTCGGCAAGCTCCGGCGGCGAGCCATCCGCGAACAGGATGACCACGCCGCCTTCGGCAAGGTCCGCCACTTCGGGTCCTATTGCCGTGACCCGTGTCTTGAGAAAAACCGACATATGGCGAACCTCGTTATTTCAGGTGTTTAGAATACGATCAGGGAGACGACCCAGGCGATCAGCACCGAGACCGGCCCCATGATCTGGCGGCTGATGAGCACCGCAGGCACGCCGATCTCGATGGTTTTCGGCTTGGCTTCGCCGAGCGCCAGGCCGACCGGGACGAAGTCGCAGCCCACCTGGGTGTTGTAGGCAAACAGCGCCGGCAGCGCCATTGCCGGCGAAATCGTGCCGTTGGCGATCTGCGGGCCGATGATGGCCACGCCGATGACCTGCGCGATGACGGCGCCTGGTCCCAGGATGGGCGACAGGAACGGCAGTCCGCAGATTGCCGAGATGATCAGCAGGCCGACGATGTTGTTGGCCAGCGGTCCCATCGGCTGCGCTAGCACGTCGCCGATGCCGGTGTACAGGATCAGGCCGATCAGCATGGTCACGAAGGCCATGAACGGCAGCACGTTGCGAACCACCTGGTCGATCGTGCGGCGGCCGGCATTGAAGAAGATGCCGACCACACGGCCCATGACGCGGCCGATCGAGCTGATCAGGCCGATAAGCCCGCCTTCGCTCGGCAGCGGCTGTGGCGCGGCGGCTGAAGTGCTGTTGTTTGAAC
>NZ_RZSJ01000386.1:0-6017 GCF_003998025.1 Mesorhizobium sp. M8A.F.Ca.ET.021.01.1.1 | reverse complement strand
GGCTATGGCGAGACAGACTCCGGCTACGGCGCCGGCCGCACCAGCGTAAAGGGCGGCACCATCGACGGCGAACTGGTCGCCAAATCCGTCTCCGACACGCCGTCGGCCTTCAGCGTCGGCGACCGCGTCTTCCACCAGAAATTCGGCAACGGCAACATCGCAGCCATCGAAGGCAACAAGCTGACCATCGACTTCGACAAAGCTGGCCAGAAACGCGTGCTGGACGGGTTTGTTACTGGGGTTTGAGGGAGGAAAATCATGGCGGCGTCGGAGAAGAATGAACAGGATAGTCAAGAACCTCTGTCACGCGATGCGGAAGAAGTTAACTTAGAAGTTGTTGACGATACGTACCTAGACGAAGATTTGATCGTCGAATCAAATAACTCCGGAGAGATAGAAACCGCGAGAGAAGCCCTTATTCAAAGATGCATAAAAGCAGGAATACCAGCGGAGCTTAAAACATATCAGGAAGAAATTTTCGATGGAGATAAATATGTACTTGTATCCTTTCCAAACGGCCGAGATAAGCGGAAAAAATCATTTTCAGGCTTAGACTCCATTAGGAGAATACTTGGCATAAACTTCGAAAAATATACGTACATTGGACCTTATGCTGCTATTTGCTCTTATGAATTGGGCACAATCGAAGCTCTGGTAAAAAGTTTGCATCCTGTTGGAACGGCTGGCCTATATAGACGGCTATTTGAGATTGATTACTTTTCTGAGGCAGCTCAGACCGGCAACATGAAGGAGATAGTTGCTGATAGCGACAATGGAATCACACTTAATTTTGGCCCAGTATCTGATGCGCTAAGCGTAATGAATCGCGCCTCAGGTCGAGATCGCAGACTTAGCTTGAAGCTGATCAACACCAACGTAAAAACGCACGACAAGGCTGTGGAGCTGCTCGAAAGAGTGGCAAATTCTTTCTTTTTTGAGATAGACCTAATATACTCAATACCCATTTCTCTAGAAAAAGAGAGAATTCGACCGCTTCCCGGTCGGCGATCAAATTTATCTACAAAACGACAACCATTAAGTTTTCCAAATCACGAATACGACAGCGCTCCGATGTCTTTATATTGGTACGCCAGAAGTGCGCGCGGCATGCCGCTTTTGCAATTCTTAGCCTTTTATCAAATTCTAGAGTACTATTTTCCAACCTACTCACAAAGGGAAGCCACACGGAGATTATCCGTCGTCCTGAAGAATCCTACTTTTAGGGCTGATAGGGACGCAGACATTGGAAAATTGCTTTCTGCGATAAAAATGACAAGAAGCGGCTCATTTGGTGATGAAAGGGGACAGTTACGCGCGACCCTACAAGAGTGCCTTGATCCAGACACGTTGCGAGAATTCGTCTGCGAAACCGAAGAAAAAAGACAGTTTTTTTCGTCGAGGCAGCCCAGCCTGACATCACATAAGCTGGCGTTGGCGAACAAGGATGCCGACCTGAGAAATGAAGTTTCCGATCTGATATATGACATAAGATGCAAAATTGTTCATACGAAGAACGAATTTAACGAAGAAGACAGAAATATCCTCCTTCCTTTCTCAAAGGAAGCAGATTTATTATATAACTATATAGAGTTAATTCAATTCGTTTCGAAGAACGTACTTATATCTGCAAGCACGAAAATTTCTTTGTAATGCCAGACGCCAAGCCACGGCAGCAACCTCTTACCTGTACGTTGCCTGGTTCCACTTATGCCCGAGTAGCGACACGATGATGATCAGGCCGTTGAAGAACTGGACGTAGAAGCCGCTCAGGCCCGCCGCCACCACGGTACGCAGACAAACACCGGGCCAGCACCGGCAGGAGATAGCCGTCCCCGGCCGTCGTCGAGTTGAGTAATTCGTAGTCGCTGGATCTGGCCGTTCAATCCACCTTCTTCTCGCCCCGCTCACCGGCCTTCACGATATCCCCCGTCGTGAACAGGATTTCCTTCAGTTCCGCGCGCCAGTCCGCCTTCTGGCGCAGCAGGAATTCGAGGTCCATGCCGAAATGCTTGAACTCCTCGCTCTGCGCGTCCTTCATGATCGCCTTGGCCTGCGGGTTTTTCTCCACCGACATGCGCTGTTCGTACCAGCCGATCGCTTCCGCCTCCTCGATCAGCGAGGCGATCATGCGGGCGAAGGTGCGCACTTGCTGCGACAGTTCTTCCGGCGGTTCGTGATACTGGTCGAAACCCATGTCGTCCTCCATTGGCCATCCCCATGAATGTCTGGGGAATGCCGCCGGTTCCGCATCATCGCTGCAATTCCGCCAAGGCCCGCTCCAGCGGCGCCGACGAAATCTGGATCGGGCCGGAGAACGCCACATCCATGTCCAGGATCAGGTAGATCGCCCCGGCAATCAGCGCGGCCGAGACCATGAAGGTCGCGGCAGTGATCGCATTCCTCGGCGCCCTGAACCCGAAACTGGCGAAGATCAGCGCCAGCCACGTAACCAGCATGACGATCAGCGGCCAGGGGATCGTGCCCTCCGACTGCTCGATCAGCACCCAGCGCAATTCCAGCACTTTCTGCAGGCGCTGACGGGCGTCCTGCAAGACGGAGGCGCGCGCCGCGTCGGCCGGCGGCAGCGCGCTCAGCCGCGTGCCGATCTCCGTCAACAGATGTTCGGACAGCTCGTTGCCGGCGGCAGGCGTCTCGTCGCCCTGCATGGCATCGGCCACCACCCCCTGCACATAGGCAACCAGCGGCTGGCGCACCGTTTCGGTTTGCGGTCCGTACTGGCGCAAGGTCCTGTCGAGCAGGATCAGCTCCGTCGCATAGGCATGCACATTGTGATCGATCGATTCGAAGGTGTTCTTGGCCGAGTTGATCATCAGCCCAAGCATCAGCGAGGTCATCACTCCGAACAGGTTGGCGGCGAGCCGGACCACTGCATTCGTATCGTCGTCGCGATGCCTGACCGGCATCCTGGGCCACACGGCCATGGCGGCGAAAGCTGCCCCCGCCAGGCACAGGAAGATCACCGTTGCGATCAAAGCTTCGCGCATGCCGCTCATTTCTGCACGAGACGCGCGGATTGCCAATGGCTGCTGGAATTGAGCCAGCTTCAGACCTCTTGGTGCGCGTTTGCCGGCCTTCAGGAAACCGGTGCCGCTCCACCCTCTTCGGTGCGCCGGGCGATGAACGCGTCGAGCACGCCTGACGTGGCGGCGGCCGAGGCGGGCGGCTCGAAATCGGCAAGGATGCGTTTCCAGATGCCGGTGGCGCGTTCGGTGGCGTTCTTCGAACCGCTTTGCGTCCAGTTGCCGAAATTCGACCAGTCGGCCACCAGCGGTTCATAGAAGGCGGTGCGGTAGCGCGCCATCGTATGGCCAGCCGAGAAAAAGTGGCCGCCCGGCTGCACTTCGGCGATCGCCTCGAAGCCAATCGCGTCGTCGTCGCCGGGCGTCGCGGCGCAGAGTTCGGCGACCGTCTGCAGCGCCTCGATATCGGTAACCAGCTTTTCCAGGGAAACACTCAAGCCCCCTTCCAGCCAGCCGGCGGCATGGATGCAGACGGTGGCGCCCGACAGCACCGAGCCCCAAAGCGCGAACTGCGTCTCGTGCGCCGCCTGCGCGTCCGAAATGTTGGCCGCGCTGCCGCCGCCCGAGCGCCATGGCAGACCGGTGAAGCGCGCCAGTTGGCCCGCGCCCAGTGTGGCCTTGACGTGCTCCGGCGTGCCGAAGGCCGGCGCGCCCGATTTCATGTCGACATTGGAGGAGAAGGAACCGTAGACCACCGGCGCGCCCGGCCGCACGATCTGCGCCAGCGTCAGCCCGGCCAGCGCTTCGGCATGCTGCAGCGTCAGGGCGCCGGCCACCGTGATCGGCGCCATCGCACCGGCCAGGCAGAACGGCGTGATGATCAGCACCTGCCCCGCCTTGGCGAAATCGATGATGCCTTGCGCCATCGGGATATCGAGCTGGCGCGGCGAGTTGGTGTTGATGACGGTGTAGCAATGCGCGCCCGAGCGGAACTCGTCTTCGGACAGCCCGCGAGCCAGCCTGATCATCTCGAAACTGTCATCGACCTGCGGCGTGCCGCGTGCGAACACGAACGGGAATTTGTCCGACAGGGTCAGCTGCGCCCGGTTGACGGCATAGTGGCGAAAACGGTTGTCGATGTCCTGCGGCTCGATGCACGGCCCCAGCATGTGCAGGACATCGAAATGCTGCACCAGCTTGATGAGCTCCTCGAAAGCGACCAGCGTTCCGGGTCGCCGGCCGCGGTCGAGATCGGTGACATTGGGCGCGCCGGAGCCCGCCAGGAATGTCATCGAACCCAGTTCGAGCAACAGATCGCGAGCACGCGCGCCTGCATTGGCGTGGATCGATCGCGGCGCCGAGGCCAAGGCTGCCATCACCATGTCGCGGCCGATGCGCACCATGTCGGTCTCGGGATCGACCAGCGCGCCGGCGCGGGCGAGCACTTCGCGCGCCTGCGGCAGCAGCACCTTGATGCCGAGCTCTTCCAGCACCCGCAGCGCCGTATCGTGGATCGACGCCACCTGGTCGTCGGAAAAGATCGGCTGCGGCAGGAACGGGTTCTTCAGCGACCGGTAATTGGGCTTGCGGCTGGATTCGCTGCCCGCCTCGCCGGTGCGTCCGCGCCGGCGTTCGCGCCTGCTGTCTCGTGCCGCCTCATCGATCATCGGAAGTTCCTCCTCATTGCCGCATCGCCTTGCCCTGGGGATCATAGGGCGAGGCAGAGATGACCCGCGCAGGCCGTTCGACGCCGACAATGTGTACCGAAAGCGCCGTCCCCTCCCCGGCGAAATCGTCGTCCACCAACGCCAGCGCGGCGCTCTTGCCGATCGTGTAGCCAAATCCGCCGGAGGTGACGAAGCCGACGCGCCGGCCGCCATGCCAGACCGGCTCGAAGCCGCTGGCATCGGCATCGACGGCGTCGATCTCCAGCGTCACGATCCGCTGCGCGGCGCCGGCGTCTCGTTCCTTCAGCGCCGCCTCGCGGCCGACGAAATCGCCCTTGTCGAAGGCGATGAAGCGATCGAGCCCGGTCTGGCCGGGCGTGTAGCCCTGCGTGAATTCGCGCGACCAGATGCCGAAGCTCTTCTCCAGCCGCAGCGCGTTGAGCGCGTAATAGCCGATTTCGGCCAGGCCGAGGTCCTCGCCGGCGGCAAGCAAAGTCTCGCGCAATGTGGCGTGCATGGTCACGGGGCAGCTGATCTCGAAGCCGAGTTCGCCGGCGATGGAGAGACGGGCAACCCGCGCGTGCACCATGCCGACATCGAACGCGCCGCAGGCCATTAACGGCAGCGCCTTACCCGACACGTCCTGATGCGTCGTGCGCTCCAGGATCTTGCGCGCATTCGGTCCGGTCAGCAGGAATCCGCTCGTCACATCCGAAATGTCGGTGACCGTGACGCCCTCTCGCGCCTGTCTCTCGAACCAGCGCAGGTGGAACTCCCGGAGATAATAGGAGCCCATCAGCCAATAGTCGCCGCCGCCCCAGTTGATGACGGTGAGATCGCCCTTCAACCGCCCGTCCGGCCCGAGCATCGGCGCCAGCCGCGCCTGGCCGGCTTTCGGCAGCCGGCAGGCCAGCAGCCGGTCGAGCCACGCCTCGGCGCCCGGCCCTGAAATCGCGTAGCGCGAATAGGCCGAGATATCGATGAGGCCGGCGGCACGGCGCACCTGCAGCGCTTCGTCGCCGACGAGGTCGAAGGCGTTGGAGCGCTTGAGCGTCGTGTTCTCGCGAAAGCCCATCGGCGCGAAATAGGCCGGGATTTCCAGCCCCCAGGAGGCCGTCCATTCGCAGCCGGCAGCAGCCATCCCGTCATAGGCGCCGGGGCGTTTCAGTGGCCGGCCCGCCGGCAATCGCTCATTGGGAAAGGTCATGACGAAGCGGCGTGAATAGAACTGGCGCGTCGTCTGCCTGAGATATTCGCGGTTGGCGGCGAAGGCGCCATAGCGGGCGATGTCCATGCCGAAGATGTCGGCCTGCGGCTCGCCATAAATCATCCATTCGGCCAGCGACTTGCCGACGCCGCCGCCCTGGCT
>NZ_RZSJ01000385.1:0-6041 GCF_003998025.1 Mesorhizobium sp. M8A.F.Ca.ET.021.01.1.1 | reverse complement strand
GTTGCGGTGGACTCCGCCGGTCTCGGCGAACGCGCGGCCCACGTCATGATCAAGATGATCCAGTCGCGCACCACGCGCGCCGAGGACCATATCGGCGCCGTCAATCTCGTGGTCAGGGAAAGCTGCGGCCCAGATCGCCGCACGCGAAACAGGCCCGCGGCAACGGGAGCCGCAAGATGAGCATCAAATGGGGGCTGATCGGCGCCAGCACGATCGCCCGGCAATTCATGATCGACGCCGTTCGCGCGCAAGCCGATGGCGAGATCGCGGCTGTAATGAGCTCCAGCGAGGAACGCGCCGCGGCCTATGCAAGGGAAAATGGCATTCCGGCCGCCGTATCAAACCTCGATGCCTTGCTCGGATCCGACATCGACGCCGTCTACATCTCGACCACCAACGAACTGCACCTCGAACAGGCACTCGCCGCGATCGAGGCAGGAAAGCATGTGCTGTGCGAGAAGCCGCTGGCGCTGACCAGCGACGACGCGCGTAGAATGGTCGCCGCGGCCAAGGCCGCGGGCATTGTGCTCGGCACCAATCACCATCTGCGCAATGCCGGGGCTCACCGGGCGATGCGCGAGGCGATTGCCGCCGGCCGCATCGGCCAGCCCATTGCCGCGCGGGTCTTCCATTCCGTCTACCTGCCCGAGAACCTGCAGGGTTGGCGCATCGCCAGGCCCGAGGCCGGCGGCGGCGTGGTGCTCGACATCACCGTGCACGATGCCGACACGCTTCGCTTTGTGCTTGGCGACGATCCGGTCGAGGTTTCCGCGTTCACGCAATCGGCCGGCATGGCCGGCAGCGGGTTGGAAGACGGCGCCATGTGCATCTGGCGCTTCAAGTCGGGCCTCATCGCGCAATCGCATGAAGGCTTCACCACCAGATTTGCCGACACCGGTTTCGAGGTGCACGGCTCGCAGGGTTCGCTGATCGCCCGCAATGTCATGACGCAGAAACCGGTCGGCACGGTGACGCTGCGCACCGCGGGTGGCGAGGAAGAATTGAGCTTCGACCGCGACAACCTCTATGCCAGGTCGGTGGGCCGGTTCCATGCCGCGATCCGTGGCGAGGACCAGCCCTCCGCCACCGGCGAGGACGGCATCTGGTCGCTCACAGCGGCCGAGGCGGCATTGCAGTCGGCCAATTCCGGCAGAGCCGTCAAGATCGACCCGAAACTCGGGAGCATGAATTGAGCAAGGTCGTTTCATCGGCGCAGGCAGCCAGCCTGATCAAGGACGGCATGGTCGTCTCGGTGTCCTCGTCGAGCGGTCTTGGCTGTCCGGACGCCGTGCTCGCCGCCATCGGCGAACGCTTCGACAGCGAAGGCCATCCGAAGGACATCACCACCCTGCATCCCATCGCCGCCGGCGACATGTATGGCATCAAGGGCATCGATCATCTGGCCAAGCCCGGCCTGTTGAAGCGCACGCTGTGCGGCTCCTATCCGTCGGGGCCCTCCTCGGCCGAACCGCCGCAGATCTGGAAGATGATCGGCGACAATTCCGTCGCCGCCTATAACGTGCCGTCCGGCATCCTGTTCGACATGCACCGCGAGGCCGCCGCCAAGCGGCCGGGCGTGCTGACCAAGGTCGGCCTCGACACTTTCGCCGACCCGCGCCACCAGGGCTGCGCCATGAACGCCGCCGCCGGCGAACCGATCGTCTCGGTGCAGCAATTCGACGGCGAGGAATGGCTCTATTTCCGCGCCATCGTGCCGCAAGTCTCGATCATCCGCGCCACCACGGCGGACGAGCGCGGCAACCTGACCTACGAGCATGAGGGCGCCTATCTCGGTGGGCTGGAACAGGCGCTCGCCGCCCGCAACAATGGCGGCATCGTCATCGCGCAGGTCAAGCGCGTCGTCGAGAACGGCACGCTGAAGCCGCATGATGTGCGCGTGCCGGGCGTGCTGGTCGACCATATCGTCGTGGCGCCCGACCAGTTACAGACGACGCTGACGCCTTACGATCCGGCGATTTCGGGTGAGATCTTCCGGCCGCTGTCGACCTTCCGCAACGCGGAGATGAACGTCCAGAAGGTGATCGCGCGCCGCGTCGCCATGGAGCTGCGCGACGGCATGGCCGTCAACATAGGCTTCGGCATCTCGGCCAACGTGCCGCGCATCCTTCTGGAAGAAGGCCAGCACGGCAAGGTCACCTGGGTGATCGAACAGGGTGCCGTCGGTGGCGTGCCGCTGCTCGACTTCAAGTTCGGTTGCGCCTCCAATGCCGAGGCGATCATGCCCTCGCCGCACCAGTTCATCTATTTCCAGGCCGGCGGCTTCGACGCCTCGCTGCTCTCCTTCCTGCAGATCGACCGCCACGGCTCGGTCAATGTCTCGAAACTTTCGGCGCGGCCGCATGTCACCGCCGGCGCCGGCGGCTTCGTCGACATCACGTCACGGGCGAAGAAGATTGTTTTCTCTGGCTTCTTCAACGCCGGGGCAAAGCTCTCGCTGGCCGATGGCGGCATTCGCATCGATGCGGAGGGCAAGGTCAAGAAAGTCGTCAATGAGGTTGAGCATATCTCCTTCTCGGGCAAGCGTGCCGTCGCTCAAGGGCAGGACATCACCTATGTCACCGAGCGCTGCGTGATGAAGCTGACGCCCGATGGGCTGATGGTGACGGAACTGGCGCCCGGTATCGACCTCGAGCGCGATGTGCTGGCACAGGCCGAGATCCCGCTCAACGTGGCCAATGACCTCAAGGTGACGCCGGCCGCGCTCTACCAGGATCGGCCGATCGGCCTGTCACTCAATGGCGGCGCCTCGCTTGGAGGCGCGCATGGCTGAGCGCCTCGTCACCTTCGAGCGGGATGGCGCGATCGGCATCGTCACCTTGCGCCGGCCCGAAAAATTCAACGCGCTCGACATCCCGATGCTGCGCGCGCTGGAGGCGGCTCTCGATGAGGCGGAAAGCGCCGAAGATGTCCGCGCCGTCCTCATATGCGGCGAAGGCAAGGGATTTTGCGCCGGCGGCGATGTCGAGGCCTGGGGCGGCATGAGTGCCGCAGATTTCCAGGTGCAATGGGTGCGCTACGGCCACCGTGTCTTCGACCGGCTGGCACGGCTGCGGCAGCCGACCATCGCCGTTCTGTCCGGCCATGCTCTCGGCGGCGGGCTGGAACTGGCTGTCGCTTGCGATTTTCGCGTCGCCGAAACCCAGGTGAAGCTCGGCTTCCCCGAGACCTCGATCGGTGTCGTCCCCGGCTGGTCCGGCACGCAACGCGCGGTGCGCCGCTTCGGCGCCCAGACGGTGCGTCGCATGGCTGTCGGTGGCGAGATTTTTCTGGCGGCTGAAGCGCTCGTGCTTGCCATCGTCGACCGCGTCGTCGAAACCGGCAAGGCGTTAGACGAAGCCAAGGCCTGGGCTGGGAAAATCGCCGAACGCGGGCCGCTGGCGACCGAAGCCGCCAAGCTGATGATCGCCGTTGCCGAAGGCGAGGAAAGCGCTGCCGCGACCGAAGCCCTGGCCAGCGGTTTCATAGCGCTCACCGGCGATCTCAAGGCCGGCGTCGGCTCCTTCAAGACCAAGCAGAAGCCCGTGTTTTCGCGTTCCTAGGACAGAGTGGAAATCACATGAATGCACCTCTGAAGATTTCCATGCCCGCCGAGGCTTCCGCCGCGCCCAAGGCGTACAAGCTGCTGATCGACGGCAAGCATGTCGATGCCCGCGACGGCCGTATGCTGGAACGCAAGAGCCCCGGCCACGGCTTCACCGTTTCACACTATGCTCAGGCAGGGGCTGCCGAAGTGGAAGCCGCGATGCAGGCCGCGCACAGGGCGTTCGAGACCGGTCCTTGGCCGCGCATGAAGGCGGCCGAGCGCGCCGCGATCCTGCTCAAGGCGGCCGACCTGATCGAGGCCCGGCTGGAAGACATCGCCCGCCTCGATGCGCTGGAATCCGGCAAGCCGATTACCCAGGCGCGCGGCGAGATTGGCGGCGCCGTCGACATCTGGCGCTATGCCGCCTCGCTTGCCCGCACGCTGCATGGCGAGAGCTACGCCAATCTCGGCGACGCCATGCTGGGCGTCGTGCTGCGCGAGCCGATCGGTGTCGTCTCGATCATCACGCCGTGGAATTTCCCGTTCCTCATCGTCAGCCAGAAACTGCCTTTCGCGCTGGCCGCCGGCTGTACGGCCGTGGTCAAGCCGAGCGAGATGACGTCGGCCTCGACCTTCGTGCTCGGCGACATCCTGATGGAGGCTGGCCTGCCCGCCGGCGTCGTCAACATCCTCGCCGGTCTTGGCGCCGATGTCGGCGCGCCAATGGTCAGCCATCCCCTGGTCGAGATGGTGTCGTTCACCGGTTCCACCCGCGTCGGCAAGATGACCATGGCGGCGGCCGCGAATTCCCTGAAGAAGGTTTCGATGGAACTCGGCGGCAAGAACGGCCAGATCGTCTTCCCCGATGCCGATCTCGAGGCGGCCGCCGATGCAGCGGTGTTCGGCGGCTTCTTCAATGCCGGCGAATGCTGCAATGCCGGCAGCCGGTTGATCGTGCACGAAGCGATCGCCGACGATTTCCTGGCCGCCGTGAAGGCGTTGACCGCAAAGGTAGCCGTGGGCGATCCACTCGATATCAGGACCAAGGTCGGTGCGATGATTTCCTCCGACCATCTGGCCAAGGTCACCGATTACATCGCGGCCGCCGCGAGTGACGGGGTCCGCATCTACAGCGGCGGCGGGCAACTCCCTTCCAATGCCGGCCAATATCTCGATCCGACGATCTTACGCAACGTCACCGAAAACATGGCCGTCGCCCGCGAGGAAGTGTTCGGGCCGGTGCTCTCGGTGCTGACTTTTGAAACGATTGAAAAGGCGTTGCACATCGCCAACAACACGCCCTATGGTCTGTCGGCGGGTGTGTGGAGCGCCAGCATCGACACCTGCATGTCGGTGGCGCGGGGCGTGCGTTCGGGGACGGTCTGGGTGAACACGTTCATGGAAGGTTATCCAGAACTGCCGTTCGGCGGCTACAAGCAGTCGGGCCTGGGCCGCGAACTCGGCAAGCGCGCCGTCGAGGACTATACCGAGGAAAAGACAATCCAGTTTCATCGCGGCCAGCGCACCGGTTGGTGGGTCGGCTGAGTTGGGAGACCCCGGCGGCATCCGCCGGTCACGTGAGTTGCAACAAGGGAGGAAGTACATGTTGCGCAAACTGCTTATCGGAACGGCTCTCGCTTCGGGCCTGGCTTTCGCGGCCCATGCCGAGGACGTCAAGGAAGTGCAGATGCTGCATTGGTGGACGTCGGGCGGCGAAGCGGCTGCCCTCAACGTGCTCAAGCAGGATCTGGCCAAGGAAGGCTATGCCTGGAAGGACGTGCCGGTGGCCGGCGGCGGCGGCGATGCCGCCATGACCGCGCTGAAGGCGATGGTCGCGGCCGGCAACTATCCGACCGCCTCGCAGATGCTCGGCTATACCGTGCTCGACTATGCCGCGGCCGGCGTGATGGGCGACCTCACCGAGACGGCGAAGAAGGAAGGCTGGGACAAATCGGTTCCGGCCGCCCTGCAGAAATTCTCCGTCTATGACGGCAAGTGGGTTGCCGCTCCGGTCAACGTCCACTCGGTCAACTGGCTGTGGATCAACAAGGCGGTGATGGACAAGATCGGCGGCGCCGAGCCGAAGACCTTCGATGATTTCATCGCCCTGCTCGACAAGGCCAAGGCGGCCGGCGTCACGCCGCTCGCGCTTGGCGGCCAGAACTGGCAGGAAGCCACCATGTTCGATTCCGTCGTGCTGTCGACCGGCGGGCCGGAGTTCTACAAGAAGGCGATGAACGACCTCGACGACGCCTCGCTCAAGTCCGACACGATGAAGAAGTCGTTCGACAACCTCGCCAAGCTCGTCACCTATGTCGACCCGAACTTCTCGGGCCGCGACTGGAACCTCGCCACCGCCATGGTCATCAAGGGCGATGCGCTGGTGCAGGTCATGGGCGACTGGGCCAAGGGCGAGTTCCACGCCGCCAACAAGACCCCGGGCACCGACTTCCTCTGCTACCGCTTCCCGGGCACGGACGGCTCGGTGATCTACAAC
>NZ_RZSJ01000384.1:0-6055 GCF_003998025.1 Mesorhizobium sp. M8A.F.Ca.ET.021.01.1.1 | reverse complement strand
GTCACGGCATGGATCCTCGGGTCAAGCCCGAGGATGACGAAGGGAAGGGGTGCTTCTGCCGATCGCCGAGACGTGCAGCGTGATCGAAACTCTCTCCCGATAACCAGTCGGGATGTTCCAGCTCTGATTCAAGTTGTTGAGGCCGTGATTCCAGATGCTTGCCCAACGCCTTGATTTCATTGGCTGGTCTGCCGGGATCACATCTCCAATCTGGCCGGAAAACCAGGCGCGCGCAGGTCGGTACCGACAGCATCTTCCAGCAATTTGACGATCTGCGTCGACCACGCTCCGCCGCCATAGGCTGCCTTGCCCTGCTGAAAAATCGCGTTGACCCGCGATGCAAGCTCAAGCGGCACGCCCGATTGTTCGCCCATGGCGAGCGCGAAGCCGAGGTCTTTCAGCGCCAGGTCCATGGTGAAGCCGATGTCGTAGGAGCCGTTCAGCACCAGCTGGCTTTCGGTTTCGTGGACGAAGCTGTTGCCGGAGGAGGCAACGATGGCGTGGTAGCATTGCGCGAGGTCTAGCCCGCCCCGCTTGGCCAGCATCAGCGCCTCGCCGGCGGCGACCAGATGGATGAAGGCCAGCATGTTGGTGATGACCTTGATCACCGCCGCCGAGCCGATCGGGCCCATCAGAAACGACTTGGCGCACATCGCTTCGATGGCTGGGCGGTGGCGCTTGTAGAGGGCCGCATTGCCGCCGACCAGCGCGGTGATCTTGCCCACCGCCGCCAGATGCACGCCGCCGGTGACCGGGCATTCCAATGTCTCGACGCCCTTGGCCGAGGCGAGGGCGGCAAGCCGCAAAATCTCGTCGCGGCCGTTGGTCGACATCTCGATCCAGGTGCCGCCCTTGGGCAGGCCTTCCAGCAATCCGCCCGGGCCGGCCAGCACTGCCTCGCTGACTTTTGGTGAAGGCAGGCAGCTTATGGCATTGCCGGCGCGGGCGGCGGCCTCGGCGGGACTGCCGGCAGCCGTGGCGCCGAGCGCGACAAGGCGCTCGACGGCGGTGGGGTCGCGGTCGACAACGGTAACGGCAAAGCCGTTGCGGATCAGGCTGGCGGCAAGGTTGCCGCCGAGATGGCCAAGGCCGATGAAGGCGTAGCTTTCGCTCACGGCATCAGCGGCATCTGCATCATCTGCAGATGCAGGTCCTTGCCGGTGTAAGGATGCGCGTCGCAGACCGCCTCGTTGAGCTCGACGCCGAGGCCAGGCTCCTTCGAGGGGATGACGTTGCCGTCCTGCCATTCGATCTTCTTCTTCAGCAGCGTCGCGTGGAAGCCGTCCCACTGCTTCAGCGATTCCAGGATCAGGAAGTTCGGCAGTGTCACCGCGAGCTGGATGTTGGCGGCACCGACGATCGGCCCGCAATAGCAATGCGGCGCGACCTGGATGTGGTAGGCCTCGGCCATGGCGGCGATCTTCTTGGTTTCGAGAATGCCGCCGGAGCGGCCGAGGTCCGGCTGCAGGATGGTCGCGGCGCGGTTCTCGATGACGCGGGCGAATTCGGACTTGGTCGTCAGCCGCTCGCCGGTGGCGATCGGGATCGAAGTCGCACGCGCCACCTGCGCCATCACTTCGGGCATGTCCGGGGGCACCGGCTCCTCGAACCACAGGGGGTCGTAGGGTTCGATGGCGCGCGCCATGCGCAGCGCGCCCGATGCGGTGAACTGGCCGTGCGTGCCGAACAATATGTCGGCGCGGGTGCCGACCGCCTCGCGGATCGCCTTGATCATGCGGGTGGAGACATCGATGTCGACGAGGCGCGGCTGATGACCGTCGAAGGCGGTGTAGGGGCCGGCCGGGTCGAGCTTGACGGCATTAAATCCCTGCTCGACATATTCGAGCGCGCAGGCTGCGGCCATCTCAGGGTCGTTGTAGACGTTCCTGCCATCGGGCGCGTCCTCGGAATGGACGCTGCCCGTGTGCGGGTAGAGATAGGTGTAGGAGCGCAGCGTCTCGTGCACCTGGCCGCCGAGCAGCTTGTAGACCGGCTTGTTCGCTTCCTTGCCGACGATGTCCCAGCAGGCCATTTCGAGTGCCGAGAAGCAGCCCATGCCGGAGACGTCGGGACGCTGGGTGAAGCCCGAGGAATAGGCACGGCGGAAGAAGTTTTCGATGTCGTGCGGATCGCGGCCGATCAGATAGCGCTCGGCCATGTCCTCGATCATCCTGGCCGTGACATGGGCGGAGAAGGTGGCATTGTAGGCTTCGCCATAGCCGACCACGCCGCCGTCGGTCGTGAGCTTGACGAAGATGAAATATTTGCCGCCGATGCCGGGCGGCGGGTTGCCGACAACCCAGGTCTTGACGTCGGTGATCTTCATGTGTGGTCCTCCAGAACCAGTTCGGCGCCCTTCCACCCGGTCATGACCGAGGCGGCGTTGGTGTTGCCGGTGATGTTGTCGGGAAAGATCGAAGCGTCGATGACGCGCAGGCCTTCAAGGCCATGAACTTTCAGGCGCGGATCGACGACGGAGCGCGAGGGGTCGGGCCCCATGCGGCAGGTCGAAACCGGGTGATAGACGGTCCCGGAGCGCTTCCTGAAATCGGAGAGCAGGTCGGCGTCGGACTGGATCGACGGGCCGGGCAACACCTCCTCGGCGATGATCTCGGCCATGGCCGGCATCGAGGCGATCTTGCGCACGAATTTCACCGCCGCCAGCATCTCGTCGACATCGGCATTGGTGGAATAGGCGTTGGCGACGATCTTGGGATAATCGAGCGGGTTCCTGGAGCGGATCATGATCTCGCCCCGGCTCGAGGGGCGGCAGTTGGACAGGCCGATGGAGAAGCCCGGCCATGGGTCGGGCGTCAGGATCGGCCGCTCGCCGTTTTTCGGGATGAGGGTCGAGAAGGCCTGGAAATAAAGCTGCATGTTGGGCCGCGAGAAGGCCGGGTCGGTGCGGAAGAAGCCGCCGCCATGGTTCATCGACAAAGACAGTGGGCCGGAGCGCGTCAGGATGTACTGCATGCCGACCAGAAGCTTGCCCCACCAGGGCCGCAGGATCTGGTTGAGCGTCGGCAGCTTGCCCTTGAAGGTGTAGTTGATGCCGACATGGTCCTGCAGATTGGCGCCGACATTCTCGTTGGCTTGCACGACCGGGATGCCCAAGCCTTTGAGCAATGCCGCGGGGCCGATGCCGGAGAGTTGCATGAGCTGCGGCGAGTTGATCGAGCCGGCGGAGAGGATCACTTCGCGGCCGGCTCGTGCCGTCCTGGTCTCACCGTTGCGCAGATATTCGACGCCGACGGCGCGCTTGCCTTCGAACAGGATGCGGCTCGCCAGCGCGTTGGTCTCGACGCGGACATTGGCGCGCTTCATCGCCGGGCGCAGGAAGGCGCGGGCGGCCGACATGCGGCGGCCGTTCTTGGTCGAGATCTGGTAGATGCCGACGCCTTCCTGGGCAGCACCGTTGAAATCGGGGTTGAGCGGCAGGCCGGCCTGCTGGCCGGCGGCGAGATAACGCTTCGTCAGCGGGTGGACGGCGTTCGTGGTGTCGCTGATGTGAAGCGGGCCGCCGGTGCCGCGCCATTGGTCGGCGCCGGCCTCATTGTCCTCGAGCGCCTTGAAGGCCGGCAACAGATCGTCATAGCCCCAGCCGGGATTGCCGGCGGCGCGCCAGTCGTCGAAATCCTCGCGCGCGCCGCGGATCCAGACCATGGCGTTGATCGAACTCGACCCGCCGAGCAGCTTGCCGCGCGGCCAGTGGTCGACATTGCCGCCAAGGCCGGGATCCGGCTCGGTCTTGTAGTTCCAGTTCACCGTGGGATCGAAGAAGGTCTTGCCGTAGCCGAGCGGCATCTGCACGTAGAAGCGACGGTCGCTGCCGCCGGCCTCCAGCACCAGCACGGAGAAACGGCCCGAGGCCGAGAGCTTGTCGGCGAGCACCGAGCCGGCCGAGCCGGAGCCGACGATGATGAAATCATAGGTCTGCATGATGGAAATGGGCGGCTCCTGAAAACAGGGCGCAGCCTAGACGCCACGAGTTCGCCGCGTCGCCGCGCCTTCCGGCATCGGTTGTGAAAAAAGCGACTGGTCTATCCGGCCGGGTTGTGGGGAATACCGACAATCGCGCTTGATATGCATGGGGTCGACGGACTATGCGGGGACATCGGCCACTCTGCACAAGGCAGGAGAACCCATGCGTGTCCTGTCGGATGCTTTCATTCCCGAACTGCCGGGCTATTACCGGGGCAAGGTCCGCGAAAATTACGACCTGACCGACGGCAGGCGCATCATCATCGCCACCGACCGTCTCAGCGCCTTCGACATCATCCTGACCTCGATCCCGTTCAAGGGAGAGATCCTGACGCAGACGGCGCGCTACTGGTTCGAGGAAACCGCCGACATCTGTCCGAACCATGTGCTGGAATACCCCGACCCCAACGTCGTCGTCGGCACAAGGCTCGAGATCCTGCCGGTCGAGATCGTCGTGCGCGGCTATCTGGCCGGGACCACCAGCACCTCCATCCTGACCCGGTACAAGCGCGGCGAACGGGAGATGTACGGAATGCGCCTGCCGGACGGCCTGCGCGACTATGAGAAGCTGGCCGAACCGGTCATCACGCCGACGAGCAAGGCCGCCGATGGCGGCCATGACGAGCCGCTGTCCAGGGCCGAGATCCTGGGGCAGGGCCTGCTCATGCCGGCGCAGTGGGAGACCGTTTCGAGCTACGCCTTGCAGCTGTTCGCCCGCGGCCAGGCGCGCGCCGCCGAGCGCGGCCTGATCCTGGCCGACACAAAATACGAATTCGGCACCGACAAGGACGGGACGATCATTCTCGCCGACGAAATCCACACGCCCGACAGCAGCCGCTACTGGATCGCGGCGAGCTACGAACAGGCGCTGGCTGATGGCACGCGGCCGGAGAGCTTCGACAAGGATTTCATCCGCTCGTGGGTGGCGGCGCGCTGCGATCCTTACAAGGATCCGATCCCGAGGATCCCGGACGAGGTCGTCGAACAGGCTTCGCGTGTCTATGCCCAGGCCTTCGAGGCGATTACGGGCAAGGCATTCGTTCCCGACCTTTCCGGGGATACGGTTCTCGATCGTATCCGAGCTAACCTTGCAGATTATTTTTGAGAGGTGCGTCTCTCAGCTAGCGCCTGGTCTTACGCCGCGCAGTCGACCCCCACTCCGTCGAGCTTCGCTCGACACCTTGCCGGGGCGAGCCGCGGGTCTCGCCCGTCCTTCGGACCCCCCGATCGACGGGGAGAGGAAAGGCGCGAGCTTGCCCGGCCGGGCTCCCTTCCTCTCCCTCCGGAGGGGGGAGAGGTGGCGCTGCGAAGCAGCGACGGAGTGGGGGAAGCCCTCTCCAAAACCGCACCACCGGCGAGCCTGTGATCCCATGGAGGCGAGGAAGCGGGGGCTGCCTTGCGTTGACCTATTCCTGCCGTGGCGATACCGATGATCATTATATCGAGGGATTTCTCGCATGGTGCAGTACGCGGATGGACGGCCGATCGGAGACCTGACGCTGCGCACGCTGGCCATGCCTTCGGACGCCAATGCGGCCGGCGACATTTTTGGCGGCTGGGTGATGGCGCAGATGGACCTTGCCTGCGGCATTCGCGCCGCCGAGCGCGCCAGGGGCCGCGTGGTGACGGCGGCGGTCAAGGAGATGTCCTTCGCCAAGCCGATGAAGATCGGCGACACGCTGTGCATCTACACTCATGTCGAACGCGTCGGCCGCACCTCGATGACGCTCAAGGTCGAGGCCTGGGCGCAGCGCTATCTCTCCGACCTGATGGAAAAGGTCACCCACGCCGATTTCGTCATGGTGGCGCTCGACGGCGAGGGCAAGCCGAAAGCCGTTCCAGCCGAGAATTGATTCGATACCGCCACCGCGCGACATTTGTAACATCGCCCGAGCGGAGCGATGCGCTCAGCGACATCCTGCCGTTGCCTCCACGGCCAATTCTGCTGGCGTCGGAGGAAGACAATGCGTCAACACCTATTGAACGGCTGGCTTGCGGCGGCTCTCGCCGCCCTGGCCTGCCTGCTCGGCATAACTGCTTATGCCGAAGTCAAACAGGACCTCGGGCGCACCGC
>NZ_RZSJ01000383.1:0-6058 GCF_003998025.1 Mesorhizobium sp. M8A.F.Ca.ET.021.01.1.1 | reverse complement strand
GTTTGAGCATGCCGAGCCGCATGGCGAAGTCGGGTGCCGACATTTCGAGCGCGACGCCGCCATTGAGGCGCGAACGGACCCGCGGTTCGAGCGATTCCAGCTCCGACGGTGGCCGGTCGGCGGCGACGACGACCTGCTTGGCGCTGTCGAGCAACATGTTGATCAGATGGCAGAATTCATGCTGGATCGACTTGCCCTGCAGGAACTGCATGTCGTCGATGATCAAGAGGTCGATGTCGCGCAACTGCTCCTTGAGCGTCAATGCGTTGTTGTCGCGGATCGCGGTGGCGAAGCGCCACATGAAATACTCGGCGGTGAGATAGACGACGCGGGACTTCGGGTTCTGCTTCAGCGATTCCGCGGCAATGGCCTGCAAGAGGTGCGTCTTGCCGAGCCCGACGGTGGCATGCAGGAAAAGCGGATTGAAGCGCACCGCGCTCGACTGCGATTCCGCCACGGCCTTGGCGGCGGCGAAGGCCACGCGGTTCGAGGGGCCTTCGATGAAGGAGCCGAACGTGTAGCGCGGGTCAAGCGGCGATCCCAGCACGTTGTGGCGGAACTCGCTCTCGACCGGCACACCCGGACGCGGCATGGGAGACCGTTCCACCCTGCCTGGGCTGACCGTGCCGGCGGCCAGCGCCGTCTGCGTCTGCCGTGTCATCTTGCGCGCCGGCGCCAATTCCGGTTCAGGCTGGCTGCGTCCCTGACGGGTCGCGGTGCGCACGACGATCTCGATCTTGAGAAGCTCGGGATCCTCCTGCTTCCACAGCTCGGAAATGAGATCGTGATAGTGGCCGTTGATCCACGAGCGCAGGAACGCGGTGGGCACGGAGATGCGGACAATGCCCTTGGAAGCTTCCGCGACCTTCATGCGGCCGAACCAGCTGGAATAGACTTCGGTTCCCAGGCGCGCCTTCAACTGGGCCTTGACCCGGTCGAATTTCTGTTCCGCGTCGCTGGAGACCGCCATCTCGTTTGCTCCGATCAAAGTTCCAGGAAATGGGAGGTCGCCCGTAAGCTCCCTTTCGATGCCGCTCTGCATGATCGAGTTCCTTGCCTTTCTGTACCTGTTTTTTCGCCGGGGATGCGCCTCCTGCATCCTTTTTCCAGCGACCGTGTCTTCGCTACGATGCCCGTTGCCGCCGCTGGCAATGAACGTCGCCCACTATCCAAGGGAACCGGTGCCGGCCCATGGAAGCCAGTCCGCGTTGGGTATGTCAGGGCAATACGAAACCGTCCGGCGAAAGAGCGCCGGCGCGCCGTCCTACCTGCCATGTCTAGTTACGCCAGTCCCCTACCGTATCGAAAAAGAGCAAACCATACCCGTCCACGGACTTGATCCGCGTCGCAAATCCCGCCAATTTTAGCTGGCCGCGTCAGGCTGGGTTAAGGGCAAGAGGCCCGTCCCTTTCGATAGATCGACATTACCGAAATCGCTGTGGATAGGGCAAGGCCACGTCTAACGGATTTTTAAGGAATCTGGTTACCTCGGGCGGGTTCGAGCGCCATGCCGCAGTGGCATATTTTGACAAAGCCATTGTGATTCAAACCCTTTTCCGACGAATATGAAAAAGCCGGGCCGGCGCGAAATTTTCTGAAATAATTCTCTTGACAGCCAGTTGTCCTCCCGTCGCTTCGGCGCGTTGTGGACAAGCTGTGGATGACTGTCGCTAACCAATTGAAAAATATTGGGTATTTCTGTGAGGCGGGATTTTTCTAGGCGCCGCTTTTCAAGCGTGCCGATCATCAGCGGGCATGCATGTGCCGGCAAAGCATTTCGAACTCTGGAATCTGCATTTGCAGCTGTTTGCGGCTATTCTTTTTAAGTACTTGCCGGCAAACGAAAAAACCCGGCGCGATCGGCCGGGTTCGAAGAAGATCGTCCTGGGAAGGCGATGTCAGGCCGACAGCACCTTGAGGCGCTGGGCCAGGCGCGACACCTTGCGGGATGCCGTGTTCTTGTGGATCACGCCCTTGGTCGCGGCGCGCATCAATTCCGGCTCGGCAGCCTTGAAGGCGGCCTGTGCGGCGGCCTTGTCGCCGGAGGCGAGTGCCTCCTCGACCTGGCGGACGTAGGTGCGGACGCGCGAGCGGCGGTTCTTGTTGATCGCTGCGCGGCGGGCGATCTTGCGCGTTGCCTTTTTGGCCGAGGATGTGTTGGCCATGATGCCTCTCTTCTGATCTGGTCGGCGCACGCGGCGTGCCGCAGGGCGCAAAAAACAAACGGGCAGCCACGGGGCCACCTCGGTTGGTGCGGCTTATAGTTCAGCTTTTCCGGCGCGTCAACGCCGCCTGGCGTTCTTTTTGGCCAAGGCCACGGGTTTCGGGCGCCGGCCTGCAACGCCCTACCGGTTGGTGAAATTCGGCTTCCGTTTTTCGGCGAACGCCGCCATGCCTTCCTTCTGGTCTTCGAGCGAGAAAAGCGAATGGAACAGGCGGCGTTCGAAGCGCAATCCCTCGGCAAGCGTCGTCTCATAGGTCCGGTTGACCGCTTCCTTGGCCATCATCACCGACGGCAGCGAGAAATCGGCGATTTTGGCCGCCGCCTTGACGGCCTCTTCGACCAGCTCGCCGGCCGGAACGACCCGCGACACGAGGCCCGAACGTTCGGCCTCGGCGGCGTCCATCATCCGTCCGGTCAGGCACATGTCCATCGCCTTCGATTTGCCGACGAACCGGGTCAGGCGTTGCGACCCGCCCATGCCGGGAATGACACCGAGCGTGATCTCGGGCTGGCCGAATTTGGCCGTGTCGGCGGCAATGATGAAATCGCACATCATGGCGAGTTCGCACCCGCCACCGAGCGCATAACCGGCCACCGCCGCAATGATCGGCTTTCGCGCCCGCGTCAGTTCCTCCCAGCCGACGAAGAAATCCTGCACATAGGCATCGACGAACGCGATCTCCTGCATTTCCTTGATGTCGGCACCCGCCGCGAAGGCTTTGTCGGAGCCGGTGATGACCATTGCGCCAATGCCCGTGTCGCCGCCGAAATCCTTCGCCGCCGCCACCACCTCGGCCATGACCCGCGAATTGAGGGCGTTGAGCGCCTTTGGCCGGTTCAGCGTGATCAGCCCGACCTTGCCGCGCCTCTCGGTGATGATTGTCTCATAGGCCATTGGCTGCTTCTCCTTCCTCGACACCGGTCTAGCTCACGTCTGACACGCCCGGCAATAGAAGGTCGAACGTCCGCTCTGCACGATGCGCTCGACATGGCCGCCGCAGCCGGGCTTCGGGCAAGGCTCACCTTCGCGGTCGTAGACGGCGAAGGAATGCTGGAAATAACCCAGCGATCCGTCGGTGTGCATATAGTCGCGCAGTGAAGATCCTCCCGCCGCGATGGCATCCGATATGACCGAGCGGATCGCCTCGGCGAGGCGATCGCTTTGTTCCCTGGCCTTCTTGCCTGGCCTGGCAATGGTGCCTGCCTCGCGCAGCGGTGACAGGCCGGCACGCCAGAGCGCCTCCGAGACATATATATTGCCTAAGCCGGCGATCAGCCTCTGGTCGAGAAGCGCTGCCTTGAGCGGCGATCTGCGGCCTTTCAGCAACGAGGCAAGCAGAACGCCGTCCAGCGCATTGCCGGTGGGTTCGACGCCCAGTCCGGCGAGCATCGGATGCGTCTCCGGCGGCTCTTCCGTAAACAGCATGAAGCCGAAGCGGCGCGGATCGTTGAAGATCACACGTGACCGCCCGCCGGCCGCCGAAACGACATGGAACACGACATGATCGTGCGCCGCGCTCTTCGAGCGCTCATGGTGGAACACGCCCGGCGTCTCGTCGTCGTCGCCGGTCTCGATGCGAAAGGAGCCGGACATGCCGAGATGGCAGATCAGCACCGGACCGCCCTGCATATGCATGGTCAGGTATTTGGCGCGCCGGCCGAGCGCCGTGATCGTCCTGCCGGTCAGCCGCTCCGAAAACCGTTCGGGGAAGGGGAAGCGCAGGTCCGGCCGTCTCATCTCGACCTTGGCCAGATTGGCGCCTTCCAGGACCGGCTGCAGCCCGCGCCGGACGGTCTCGACTTCAGGCAATTCAGGCATGGCCGCCAATCATCGCATGGAAGGATGTGCCGTTGCGGCCGCGCGCCAGCGCGAGGTGTTCGGCAACGGTCTCGCCGATATCGGCGAATGTCGCCCTCAGCCCTATGTCGCCGCCTTTGAGACCAGGTCCAGTGCCGATGACCGGGATCCGTTCACGCGTATGATCGGTGCCGCGCCAGGTCGGGTCGTTGCCGTGATCGGCGGTCAGGATGAGAAGGTCGCCCTGCTTCAGCTTGGCGAACGCCTCCGGAAGCCTCCGGTCGAAGGCCTCGAGGGCGGCCGCATAACCGGCGACATCGCGGCGATGGCCGAATTCTGTATCGAAATCGACGAAATTGGCGAAGACGAGGTCGCCGTCGGTCGCCTCGTCCATCGCGACCAGCGCCTGGTCGAACATGGCCATGTTGCCTGCGGCCTTGCGGACTTGCGAAATCCCGCGATGGGCGAAGATGTCGCCGATCTTGCCGACGGCGATGACGCGGCTGCCGCGCGCCGTCAGCCGGTCGAGCAATGTCGGCTCGGGCGGCGGCACGGCGTAGTCGCGGCGATTGTAGGTCCGCTCGAAGGTGGCAGATGTCTCGCCGACGAACGGACGCGCGATCACCCGTCCGATCCTCAGCGGGTCGACCAGCCGGCGCACCACCTGGCAGAATTCATAGAGCCGCTCGAGGCCGAAATGGGCCTCATGCGCGGCGATCTGCAGGACGGAATCAACCGATGTGTAGCAAATCGGCTTGCCGGTGCGGATGTGCTCCTCGCCGAACCGCTCAATGATCTCGGTACCTGGCGCATGGCAATTGCCGAGGATGCCGGGCACCTTTCCTTCGCGGATCATCGCCTCGGTCAGGTCGGCCGGAAAGGCGGGAACCGTGTCCGGGAAATAACCCCAGTCGAAGCGCACCGGCAGGCCCGCGATCTCCCAGTGGCCGGAAGGCGTGTCCTTGCCACTCGAAATCTCTTGCGCCGCGCCATGGAAGGCATTGGCGAGCAGGTTCGTCCCGAAATGCGTAAAACCCAGTCCTGTCGCCGTCTCGGCCGCCTTGCCAAGTCCCAGCGATGCCATATGGGGGACGAACAGTGGTCCCTGGCGAAGCCCTTCGCGATCCGCGCGGCCTTCCGCGCAAGCTTCGGCGATGTGCGCCAGCGTGTTGGCGCCGGCGTCGCCATAGCTTTCGGCGTCGGCCGCGCCGCCGATGCCGAAGGAATCCAGGACAAAGAGGAAAGCACGCGCCATCGGGTCATTTGTTGCCAGTGTGGACGCCCAGACATAGGGTTCCACGGCGACGTTGGCAATTCGGAAACCAAACCGCAACGGCTTGGCGCGATACTCAAATCCATGTCGCCCAAAAGTGCGCAGCGGTTTTGCGACAACGACATGGACAAGCTAAGGGATCCATGCGCGGTTTGGACAATGAGATACAGGCACAAGATCAAGTGCCGCGACGAGTTGGGCATGTCCATGGACGGAACAAAGGGCAAGGCGGTCCTGTCATGAAGGCTGCGCTCAAGGCTTGGACTGCCCTCATGGCTGTGAACGGCGCATTCTGGTGCGGACCGGCCTGGGCGGACTGGCGCGATGATATCGGCACATTTCGCATCGGCGTCGTGGCCGAGCCCGGCGCCGGCAACGCCGTTCCGGGGCTGGCGGTGTTGACGCAAGCCTTTACCGATGCGCTCGGCATGAAGGTCGAATTCGTCGTTGCCCGCGATTACGCGGCACTGATCGAGGGACAGGCCAATGCACGGATCGAATACGCCATCTATTCGGCGACCGCCTATGCCACGGCGCTGCAACGCTGCGGATGCATCGAGCCGCTCGTGGCGCCGGTCGATTCCGACGGTGCGGCCGGCATCCGCTCGGTATTGCTGACCCGGGATGGCAGACTGCGCGGCCTGGCCGATATGGAGACCCACCGGATCGCCGTGCCGCCGCCGGACAGCGTCGGCGGTTCGCTTTTGCCCTTGGCGGGGGTAGCCGCCGAACACGTCGAAATCGCCGAGGATGCACCGTTTCT
>NZ_RZSJ01000382.1:0-6066 GCF_003998025.1 Mesorhizobium sp. M8A.F.Ca.ET.021.01.1.1 | reverse complement strand
CTGTTCGAGCGCCTTATGCATGATTCGACCCTGGATGCGCGAGAGCATGTCCGCAAGTCTGCTGACATCGAGCAGGCCGGTCGCCGCATCGGCACGCGTCGCCTGAAGCAGGATGTGGTCCGGCTCATGGCTGCGCAGCACATCGTAGATCAGGTCGGTCGACACCGTGACCTGGCGGCCGCTCTTCTCCTGGCCGGGGTGGCGTTTTTCGATCAGGCCCGAGATCAGCGCGCAGTTGCGGAAGGTGCGCTTGAGAAGCCAGCTGTCGGCCAGCCAGGCTTCGAGATCGTCGCCCAGCATGTCCTGGTCGAACAGCGCGCCGAGTGAAGGTTTCCTGGCTTTGAACATCGCACCCATGTCGCCCAGCGACCATATGGCCAAGGCATAGTCGGTGGCGACGAAGCCAAGCGGCCTGGCGCCCGCCCTGTCGAGGCGACGGGTGAGCAGCATGCCAAGCGTCTGGTGCGCCAGCCTGCCCTCGAAGGGATAGGCGACCAGATAATGGCGGTTGCCGCGCGGAAAAGTCTCGATCAGCAAATCGTCGCGCTTGGGGAGCATCGATTTGTCCGACTGAAACCGCAGCCAGTCGGCCACCTGCTCCGGCAGCTTCTTCCAACGCTGCGGATCGTCGAGCATGATGCGGACCTGTTCGGCAAGGTACGTCGACAGCGGAAACTTGCCGCCGCCATAATAGGGCACCTTAGCGTCGCTGCCGGGCGCATTCGAGACGAAGCATTCATTCTCGCGGATACCTTCGAAGCGCAGCACCTTGCCGGCAAACATGAAGGTGTCGCCATGCGTCAAGGTTTCGAGGAACGCCTCCTCGATCTTGCCGAGCACGCGGCCGCCGTGCGACGCCGCGCCTTTGCTGCCGGCCTTGACGTAGCGCACATTGAGCGCCGGCACCTCGATGATGGTGCCGACATTCAGCCTGTATTGCTGGGCGACGCGCGGATTGGATACGCGCCACATCCCATCCTTGTTCAGGCGGATGCGGGCGTAGCGCTCGTAATTCTTCAACGCGTAGCCGCCGGTGGCGACGAAATCGATGACACGGTCGAAGGTCGGACGATCGAGGCCGGCATAGGGTGCCGCCGTTCGCACCTCTTCATAGAGGTCATCGGCCCGGAACGGTGCGCCGCAGGCGCAGCCCAGCACATGCTGCGCCAGCACGTCGAGCCCGCCATTGACCAGCGGCGGCGTATCCTGCGCACCGAGATAATTGGCGTCGAGCGCGGCCCGGCATTCCAGCACCTCGAAACGGTTGGCGGGAATCAGGATCGCCTTCGACGGCTCGTCCATGCGGTGGTTGGCGCGGCCGATGCGCTGCGCCAGCCGGCTGGCCCCCTTTGGCGCGCCGACATGCACGACCAGGTCGACATCGCCCCAGTCGATGCCGAGATCGAGCGTCGAGGTGGCGACGATGGCGCGCAATGCGTTGTCGCCCATTGCCTTTTCGACACGCCGGCGCTGGGCGACGTCGAGCGAGCCATGATGCAGGGCGATCGGCAAGGTGTCCTCGTTGACCCGCCACAACTCCTGGAACAGCAGCTCCGCCTGGCTGCGCGTGTTGACGAACAGCAAGGTCGTCTTGTGGCGCTTGATCTCGCGGTAGATTTCCGGCGTGGCGTAGCGCGCCGAGTGCCCCGCCCACGGCACGCGCTCCTCGGAATCGAGGATCGAGATTTCGGGCTTCGCCCCACCCGTCACGGTGATCAATTCCGCCATGTCACCGGGTGGGTTCTGGCTGACCAGCCAGCGCCGCAATTCGTCCGGCTCGGCCACCGTCGCCGACAGCCCGATCGTCTGCAGGCCAGGGACGAAGCTGCGCAGCCGCGCCAGCCCAAGCGCCAGCAGATGGCCGCGCTTCGACGTCACCAGCGAATGCAATTCGTCGAGCACGACATAGCGCAAATCCTCGAAGAAGCGCCTCGCATCGCCTGCCGCGATCAGCAAGGCCAGTTGCTCTGGTGTGGTGAGCAGGATGTCGGGCGGCGCAAGCTTCTGGCGCTGGCGCTTGTGGGCGGGGGTGTCGCCGGTGCGCGTTTCGATGGTGACCGGCAGGCCGATCTCCTCGACCGGCTTGCCGAGATTGCGCTCGATGTCGACGGCCAGTGCCTTCAGCGGCGAGATGTACAGCGTGTGGATGCCGCGCCGCGCCTGGCCTGGTTTTCGCCTCGGCCTGACGGCCAGTTCGGTCAGCGACGGCAGGAAGCCGGCCAGCGTCTTGCCGGCGCCGGTCGGCGCGATCAACAGCACCGATTGCCCGGCCTGGGCTTTCGCCAGCAGTTCGATCTGATGCGCGCGCGGCGACCAGCCCTTCTCGCCGAACCATTTTACGAATGGCTCGGGCAAGACGACGGCGGCATTCTGGTCGGCGAGGCGCGGCAGCTCGGTCACCCGCCAGAGGTAGCGCGGCGGCGCGCAATCGCCAAGCAGAATCGGAACAAAAGGGGATCGAAAAAAGCCTTACGGCCGCCGAAACCCCGTCGGTCCGCCATAGAGATAGCCGATGCGGGCGACCGCTTCCTTCAGCCCTTCGCGCGATACCAGCATGGTGTGGCCGTTGGCGTGGATCATGGTTTGGGCGTCGGTCATGATGGCGACGTGACCTTTCCAGAACACCAGGTCACCACGTCGCAACCCCGAAAAATCGGCGCCCGGCTCGAGCGGCTCGCCGACCGAAGCGGCCTGCATGTCGGAATCGCGCAGCACCTCCCTGCCAGCCATGCGCATGGCCAGTTGCACCAGGCCGGAGCAATCGATGCCGAAGCCGGAAACACCGCCCCACAGATAGGGCGTGCCGAGAAACGTCTCGGCCACGGACACATAGTCGCCGGCCACTTCGCCGATCGGCCGCAGATGGCCAGCGATCATGGCTTCACCCGACGGCAGCAGGGCATAGTGCGTGCCGCGTGTTTCGGCGGCACCCGTCACCGTTACGGTCGATCCCATCGACAGTTGCCCGGCGATCGGAAAGCGCAGATCCGGACCGGGATAAAGGAACGTACGCGGCACCGAGACGATATGGGTGGACGCATGGTCCCGCCCGCCCAGCATGCTGTCGGCGACATAGCCGACATAGCCGTCTCGCTCGGCCTGGATCCACGCCCAGCCTTCTCTGTCCTCGAAAACCAGGATATCGTCGCCGAACAGAGCTTGCGTGTTGACGCCTGAATCCAGCTTCGGCGCCTTGCGGATATCGGCCACCGGCACCGAAATCCGCGCTGGCCGGCCCGCTACGAAACGGTCGGCAGCGACTTCTCCTTTCAACCTGGCATCGGCGAGATCGGAGCGGAAAGCATGAAGGCGTGCGTCGTGAGCGGTCAAAATCGGCAACCCTGTTGAATGGGCAATACAGTCAGATCGGCAGTTCGTGGGCCTTGGCAATGATACCATCGCCGAAGCGCTCGACAAAGAGCGCGCCTTCAACGGTGCGCTTGATCAGGACATTGCGCTTGTCGAGCTCGTCGCGATGGCGCGACACCAGTTTCAGCGCGCCCATCGTATCGAGCGCGCGTGTGATGACCGGCTTGGTGACGTTGAGGCGGGCGGCAAGACCGCGCACCGTATGCGGCGGCGGATCGAGATAGATGGTGAACAGGATCGCCGTCTGACGCATGGTGAGATCGGGCGCATCCTCGCGCACCTGTGACAGCATCACTTGCTGCCACAGTCGCAAGGCCTGGCTCGGGCGCATCGCAATCGACATCGCGCCATCATGACGGCAAATTGTTTCGGTTCCGTTTCAGTTTCAGCAATTTGCCGGCTCTGGTTGCGGCCATCAGCCATAACGCGTCGAGATGATCCGCTCCAGCGCCCGGATGCCTTGCGCCTCGCCACCGGCGGGGCCATAGGGGCGATCGGCGGGGTTCCAGGCAAAGATATCGAAATGCGCCCAGCTCGCGGTCTTCTCGACGAAGCGCTTGAGGAACAGCGCCGCGGTGATGGAACCGGCGAAACCGTCCGTGGTGACGTTGTTGATGTCGGCGATCTTCGACGACAGTTTCGCATCGTAGGGCCGCCATAGCGGCATGCGCCACAGCGGATCCTCGACCGCCAGCGATGCCGCCGCCAGCTCCGAGGCAAGCGCCTCGTCATCGGTGTAGAAGGGCGGCAGGTCGGGGCCGAGCGCGACGCGGGCGGCTCCGGTCAGGGTCGCCATGTCGACCAGGAGCCGCGGTTCCTCCTCGTCGGCCAGCGCCAGCGCATCGCCCAGCACCAGCCTCCCCTCGGCGTCCGTGTTGCCGATCTCGACTGATATACCCTTGCGGCTCGCCAGCACGTCACCGGGCCGGAAAGCGTTGCCGGCAATCGAATTCTCGACCGCGGGGATCAGCACCCGCAGCCGTACGTTGAGCCCGGCGGCCATGATCATCGAAGCCAAGCCAAGCACATTGGCGGCGCCGCCCATGTCCTTCTTCATCAACAGCATGCCCGAGGACGGCTTGATGTCGAGGCCGCCAGTGTCGAAGCAGACACCCTTGCCGACCAGGGTGACCTTCGGCGCGCCTTGCTGCCCCCATGTCATGTCGATCAAGCGCGGCGCGCCGGACGAGGCACGACCGACGGCGTGGATCATCGGGAAATTCTGTGTGAGCAGGTCTTCACCCTTGATGACGGAGACTTCGGCCTTGTGGGTCCCAGCCAAGGCCCGCACTGCCCTCTCCAGATCGTCCGGCCCCATATCGTTGGTCGGTGTGTTGACCAGATCGCGCGTCAGGAAAACGCCATCGGCGATGCGGCGAACGCGCTGCACATCGACGCCGGCCGGCAGCTCGAAGCGCAGCTGCTTGCCCGGCTTCTTGCCGTAGCGGGTAAAGACATAGCCGCCGAGCGCCAACGCGATTGCCGCCAGTTCCGGCTCGGCCGGCGCCGAGGCGAAGTGCCAGTCGCCTTCCGGCAGGGTTTTCGCCAGCGCGCCCAGGGCGAGCGCGCCCTCGCCGTCGCCAATACCGAACATGGCGCCGCCGAGCGCTCCGTTCTCGCCGGGCACGGCCAGCGTCCTGCCGGCCTCGCCGGAAAAGCCGTTTGCCCTGGCCCAAGCGACAATAGACGGCGACAGACCGGCCGCCTCCAGGCCGTCCCTGCCGACCAGATGGACCGGCAGTGGGTTCTTCAGCTTGTTCTCGACCAGTTCCACAGCCATCAGATGTTTCTCCTGCCGAGCTCGCCCCGAGTCGGCGCTTCTTAACCCTCCGTTAGGGTTAACAGAATATTTCTGCTGGAGGGAAGATGGCCACGCAATGGCCACGCGCATGAATGGAGGCCCAGGGTGCCGATGCCGACCAACCGCACGATAGACATCCGGGGAAAACGGCTCATCACCACGGCATTCATGCTGGCGCTCGCGGCAGGTGTCGCGGGATGCGCGACCGACAAGCTCACCACCGGCTCGATCGGACGCACCAGCGGCAAGCCGCTGGAGACGATGTCGGCGGGAGAACTGCACAATGCCACCGCCGCACTCGGCCAATCCTACGCCAGGAACCCCAACGACAAGCGCATCGCGACCAACTTCGCGGCGGCGCTGCAGATGGATGGCGACGCCGACCAGTCGCTTGCGGTGATGCGCAAGCTGGCGATCGCCTATCCGAAGGACCGCGACGTACTCGCCGCCTACGGCAAGGCGCTGGCCGCCAACGGCCAGTTCGAGGCGGCGCTCGACGCGGTGCGCCGCGCGCAGACGCCGGAATATCCCGACTGGAGGCTGGTCTCCGCCGAAGCGGCCATACTTGACCAGCTCAACCAGAAGGACGACGCGCGCCAGCTTTACCGCAAAGCGCTCGAACTCAAGCCCAACGAGCCTTCGGTCCTTTCCAATCTCGGCATGTCCTATGTGCTGGAAGGGGATCTGCGCACCGCCGAGACCTATATGCGGTCGGCCGCCCAGCAGCCGAACGCCGACAGCCGGGTACGCCAGAACCTGGCGCTCGTTGTCGGCCTGCAGGGCCGTTTCGACGAAGCCGAGAAGATCGCCTCGCAGGAACTTTCGCCCGAACAGGCGCAGGCCAACGTTGCCTATCTCAGGCAGATGCTGGCCCAGCAGAACGCCTGGAGCCAGCT
>NZ_RZSJ01000381.1:0-6067 GCF_003998025.1 Mesorhizobium sp. M8A.F.Ca.ET.021.01.1.1 | reverse complement strand
GGCTGCATGCTCTGGGGTCAATCGGTTCAGCCGGTTCGCAGGCCGCCGGCACGGCAAATCATCTTCATATCGCGTGCGTGGCCGGGGTTTTGTGCTCCGTTGTTCGTTGACAGGAGTCGAAGATAGTCTCTCAACGTTTTTTAGTAACTGCCAGATCTGGTGGCTTGCCGCTGGCCACGATGTGGCGGCACCGCCACCTCGGCGAGAAGCGAGTGTAGGCGGTATGATAATGCTAGTGCATTTCCTGCAAACTGCGAAACTACTGCAGTGGACGTATGACCGCACTGCCTCTCCGAAGTGCGGTGCGATCTTGCCCATTGGCTGGCCAACTAGATGTTTGATCCCAGATTTTGATGGTTCATCATCGTCCGAATCAAAGGATGCGCTATGGGCCAGGTTCTTCATGGGAGCGCCACGACGACAGAGGCGGTTCGTCGAGCGATACAGCATAGTCAAGAGAGCCTGAGAGCGCTGGCGAAGCGGTACGGGATCAACCAGAAGACTGTTGCCAAATGGCGGGAACGGACCTCGGTGGCCGATGGGACTGTCAGGAATTCTGTGCGCGAGGCCGGTTTCGTCATTGGCTGACGAACTTTTCGCCGAAGACGACGGCGAACTGGGTTTTGGCCTCGAACCACTCGCGCGGAGGTCGTTTCCAATCCTTGGCGCGTGGTTCAGGACCAGATATAACAGTTTCATTGCCGCGTCGTCATTGGGGAAATGGCCTCGGGTGCGGACGGCGCGGCGCAGTTTCGAGTTCAGCGCCTCGATCGCGTTCGTAACCGGTATGGTCATGACGGTGCCACCTGATCCCCGCTGAGATGAAAGGCTTTCGGCGTATGGTGCGACCATCCGGGACAGGGGCACCGGGAGCACGCCAAGTACGGGCAGGCCGATGTATTCGATGAGCTGCGAGCTCGCGTTAGTAGCTGGCCGCCCCTGCGACCTGCCCGGTTGCGCCGAGAGCGCGGATCCGTAGGTGTCGCGTCGCCCGCCGGCTCCCGACTGTTTGAGGAGGAGCCGATGAGACGCGTGATTGGGATGGACATCCACCGCACCTTTGCGGAGGTGGTGGTTTGGGAAGAT
Organism: Mesorhizobium sp. M8A.F.Ca.ET.021.01.1.1; assembly: GCF_003998025.1. Taxonomy (NCBI): domain Bacteria; kingdom Pseudomonadati; phylum Pseudomonadota; class Alphaproteobacteria; order Hyphomicrobiales; family Phyllobacteriaceae; genus Mesorhizobium; species Mesorhizobium sp. M8A.F.Ca.ET.021.01.1.1. The sequence goes on along the minus strand of NZ_RZSJ01000381.1, from coordinate 4,981 downwards.
GGCCAACTGCGCCATCACGGACGGGTCGACATGACCCGCTCGGGACTGGAAGGCTTCGGCCGCAGTTGCGACGAATGGATGAGGTTGTCGTCGAAGCTACGGGCAACGCCATGGCAGTGGTGCGGGTTCTGTCGCCCTATTGCCAGCGGTTTTCTGCCGGCGGTCTGGGTTCCCGATGAGCGGACGGAGCGGCTTCGCCGCTTCGTCACGCGGCGCAACCAGGTCGTGCGGCATCGCACGCGCGTGAAGAACGAGGTGCATGGATTCCTGCAGGCGCACCTCGTGCCGAAGTGCCCGCATGCCGATCTGTTCAACCGTCGGGGTCGCGCCTGGCTCGAGCGGCAGGTGCTTCCCGACGACGAGCGGGCCGCTATCGCTCGCCACATCCGCGAGATCGACCGCCTGGCCGAGGATCTGGCTGACCTCGATCGGGAGATCGCCCGGGAAGCGGTTGATGATGTGCAAGTCCGGCGTCTTCAGACGATCACCGGCGTCAATGCCATCGTCGCGAGCGGTATCATCGCCGCCGTCGGCGACATCCGGCGGTTCCGCGAACCGCAGAAGCTGGTGAGCTACTTCGGCCTCAATCCTCGTGTGCGTCAATCCGGTCTTGGCTTGGCGCAATATGGCCGGATCAGCAAACATGGGCGTTCCCATGCCCGCGCCATGCTGGTCGAGGCCGCCTGGGCGGCGGCGAAGGCGCCCGGACCGCTCAGGGCTTTCTTCCTGCGCATCCGCAACAAGCGCGGCCATCAGGTCGCAGCCGTGGCGCTCGCCCGCAAGCTCGCCGTGTTGATCTGGCATCTGCTGACAAAGGAGCAGGACTACTTCTGGGCTCGCCGGCGCTGGTGGCGGCAAAGCAGAGGCAGCTCGCTCTCAAGGCTGGCGCGCCGGGCGAGCGCGGTGTCGGTCGCCGCGGTTCGGCTTACGCCTACAACGTGAAGGAGTTGCGAAACAGCGAGAAAGCCGCGGCCGAGAATGCCGAACGTGCCTACGAGCTGATGGTTCGGCATTGGCGGTCACTAGGGCCGAAGCGGCGCACGGACGCCACAAACGAGGAACGACTATAACGGCTGCGCGGCGGCGCTCTCATCCTCTCACGCCGCTCTTTGCCACGTGGTCGTCCGTGCCAGGCGAACATAACATAAGCAAATATCCCGGTGCGACAGTCATCGCCCCGGTCCACTCCAGAAAGGCGCCGTGCTCGACGCAGTCAAGGCGTGGCCTGGAAACCTCGCAGCCGGCCATGGCGCCATCGCACCGGCCAGCCTTGACTGCGTCTCGACACGCTCGCATGGGAAATCCTGTGGGCCGGGACGAAGAAACACGCTCACCTGAGCCGAACAAATAAACGCACAGGAGTCGAGAAAGCCGAAATCACGCTTGTCGATGTCATCCGTGGTGTAGATGATCCGGCGCACGCTTTCGGGGAAGGCGAAGAACGGCACCACGTGTTGCCAGTTGCGCCGCCAGCTCTGGGTGATCGCCGGATACCGCTGGCCCCAGTAGCCGGCTTCGAATTCCTCCAGGGCCTTCATGCCGGCTTCGGCATCCTTTGCCCGGTAGATCGCGCGCAGCGCCGGCACGACCGGCTTGCGATCCTTCCACGACACGAACTCCAGCGAATGGCGGATCAGATGCACGATGCAGGTTTGGACCACGGTCTGGGGGAAGACGGCGTTGATCGCCTCGGGGAAGCCCTTCAGGCCGTCGACGACGGCGATCAAGACGTCGGCGACGCCACGGCTCTTCAGCTCGTTCATGACGCGCAGCCAGAACTTGGCGCCCTCGGTCTGCTCGATCCAAATGCCGAGGATCTCCTTCGTGCCGTCCGGCAGGATGCCGAGCGCGATGTAGACGGCCTTGTTGCGCACGAAGCCCTCGTCCCTGATCTTGACCCGGATCGCATCGAAGAAGACGAGCGGATAGATCGCATCCAGCGGGCGGTTCTGCCACTCGGCCACTTCCTCCAGGACGGCGTCGGTGACGGCCGAGATCAGTTCCGGCGACACGTCGATGCCGTAGAGCTCCTCCAGATGGCCGCGGATCTCGCGCACCGTCATGCCGCGCGCCTACATGGAGATGATCTTGTCGTCGAAATCGGGAAAGCGGCGCTGGTATTTGGCGATCAGCTTCGGATCGAAGATCCCGGCCCGGTCGCGCGGGATCGACAGCGTCATCTTCGACGTGCCCGTCAGAACCGACTTCCTCGAATGGCCGTTGCGGCGATTGGCGCTGCCGTCGGTGCGGTCGTCCTCGAGGTGCTCGTCGAGTTCAGCGTTCAGAATCCGTTCCGAAAGCGCCTCAGGTCGTCGAGCAATCCGTCCTTGGCAAACACCTCATTCGGATCGCGGCCGGCAAGCAGTTGGTCCAGAAGTTCCTTCTCGATAGCCATGTGATGATTCTCTCCTTTCCATCATCATGGCCTCGCGCACAGAATTCCTGACAGTCCCGTGGACGATGTGCCGACCGGTCCGAGAGAGCCTAGATCGACGGTGCTCTTGCCCGAGGAGGAGGCCGTCATCGTCCCCTTCCGGCGCTACACTCTGTTGCCACTGGATGACTGCCTCTACGCCTTACAAGCGACGATCCCACACGACGCGCTCGTCACTGCATCGCTGCCTGCAGCGCCACGGCATCAGCCGCCTGCGGACGTAGAAGGTGACAAGCCGGCGAAGAAGAAGTTCAAGAGCCATCCGATCGGCTACTTCCACATCGACGTCGCCGAGGTGCGCACCGAACAGGGCAAGCTGCACATGTTCGTCGCCATTGATCGCACCTCGAAGTTCCCCTTCGTGGAAACGGCCACCACCGCCATATCGAGAGACTTCCTGCTGCGCCTGATCGCGGCCGTTCCCTACAAGATCCACGCCGTCCTCACCGACAACGTCCTAAGCGCGGAACGAAATGGAGCCTGCAGTCAAGGTCTCTCTGTTCGTCAGCATGCCCTTGCTGCGTGACGTTGGTCAAGTCGTCGAACCAGGCGGCTTCCACCGGCAAGGGAAAAGGTCTCGTCCATAGCAAACACAGGGTCCGCACGAAGGCGGGTCCTCACCGTCCTCAACACGAGCTTCTGATCCAGGCGGAAGACCCGAACATTATCTACAGGGTCATCGAATCGATGCCCTCACGGCCCTAGCTGACAGAGGTTCTTCCACCTGGCACCCGCCCTTCAACGAAGGGCCGGTAGTCGGAACCACCTTTGACGACAGCGTGCACGACGCGGGCCATCTTGGCGGTAATAGCGGTCATTGCCTTGCGGCGTAGATCGGGATTGTCGCGATCCCGCGCAATGTAGCGTTCGAACTTATGACGGAAGCCATTCTCCCGCTGGCGGATGGCGACTTGTCCGGCGATCCACAGGGTGCGGCGCAGCCGAGCATTGCCGAATTTGGAAAGGCGGGTCTGGCCCCGATATTGGCCTGACTGCTGTGTCGAGAGGTTCAGCCCGCAGAACTTTAGAAACTGGCGATGATGGGTGAAACGGCGAAGATCGCCGGCTTCGGCAATGATGGTCAATGCGTTGATCGGTCCAATGCCCGGGATTTGTCGCAGGAGCTGATAATCCTGGCTGTGCCGCAACAGCTCGTCGGCCTGCGCTTCGATCTCATTGCGCTGCCGGATCAGGCTGCGTGCTTCGTCAATGACCATCCGGAACATGCGAATGGCAGGGACATCAAGCGGCAGCGGCAGTCCGATCGATGAGCGCGCCGTCTCGTAAATATCCATTAGAATCTGTGTCTTGCTGACCTTGCGGCCGACGACATCCCACGCTGCTGTCACAAACTCCTCCTTTGTCCGTGATGCTTGCTGGCGTCGGAAAGGCATGAAGGAAGGCGAAGAACCAATCGCTGCGGCTGTTCCCCCGGAATCGATCGATCTCGGGAAAATACAGTGGCAGGTAGTGCGTCAGGATACGGTGCTGGATCTCGGTCTTGGCCCTTGGCGATCGCTTCATGGGTCTTCGACAGTTCCTGCACGTCGTGATGCCGGCGCGCGGCGGATCATGGTAGACCTGCGTCGCCTGGATCCTGAGCATGTGCAGCATCACCTGGGCATCCTTTGGATCGTTCTTGTCCCAGCTGTTGTGCAACGCTTCTCGTGTTCGGGCCAGCGCCAGCGACGCCACCAGCCGCACCTCGAAACCCGCTTCAGCCAGGCGCCATGCTATCGGCCGGTGATAGTTCCCGGTCGCTTCAAAGGCGCAGACCACAGGGCGGCCGTACGCCTGCAGCACTTCGATCATATGGTCGTGCTCAACACCGGGTGTTGAGGACCAAAAGGCGACGCCGGCGCTTGTGGCCCGGTGCTTCGATCAGAACTTCATTGCGCACCTTGGCAATGTCGATCGCTACCAGCACCGCGGCGGCGGGTGTAGAATCTGAAGTGGTCATGGTCGGTCTCTCCGGAATGGGCTGTGAACATTCCACATTCTAGAGAAACTTTGACTGGCCATGGCCGCCTCGACAGCGGTGCGCGCCTGCAGCGAGCTGCGCGCACCGCTCTCTCGGTCGCCGCGGCTCCTTCATTCCGTAGGTGCTACGGCTCCTGCTACAAATCAAAGGCCTTCGCCAAGGCCTGCCGCGATCTCGGCCTCAAGCACGTCAGGACAAGACCCTATACGCCCAAGACCAATGGCAAGGCCGAGCGCTTCATCCAGACAGCATTGCGCGAATGGGCTTATGCCATCGCATCCGACATCCGATCACCGTGCCGCCGAACTGCCTGTCTGGCTACACAGATACAATTGGCATCGTCCACATGGCAGCCTAAAGTCCAAAACACGTATCAGTCGCCTGGCTCTAACCGAGGACAACCTGTGGAGGCAATGGCGGCGTGCATGGGGCGTCCATCGCGCGAAGCTTGGAGATCGGCCGCATATATGTTCCTGCAGCAGCGGGCGTTTTCAGTGCCGTGGGTCTGCTTCTGGCCGAAAAGTCAGTAGCTGTCGCATCAGCCTTCGTCGCACGACTGGACGAGC
>NZ_RZSJ01000380.1:0-6068 GCF_003998025.1 Mesorhizobium sp. M8A.F.Ca.ET.021.01.1.1 | reverse complement strand
CCTATCATATCCGCAGTGGTTCGATCTCGCGCGTGCTCGAGCCTCATCATGTCGAGGCGATGCGCAAGGCGGATGCCGAATTCGCGCAAACCCATCGGATGGACGAGGAGGCCCAGGCAGCCTTCGCCCGGCGCGGCCGCAGCTTGCGCAAGGCGGCCTCGTTCCTGGCGATGGTCCAGCACATCAAGGCGCGGTCCCCGCTCAAGGCGATCCGGACGGCGCTCAGCGACCCGGCGGCGGTCAGGCACATGGGCATGCCGATCGCCGTGCGGTTGCGACGAGTAGCGGCACAGTTTGCCGTGGGGGTGGGGAGGTGAAGATGCAGGCACATGGAGGGATTTTTCGTGGCCTGTGAATGGACTGAAGTCGATCTCCTCAGAAGGAATTTGCGATGAAGAAAATCAGGAAGGCCGTGATACCGGTGGCGGGGCTTGGAACAAGGTTTCTGCCGGCGACCAAGTCGATGCCGAAGGAAATGCTTCCGGTGGTCGACAGGCCCGTCGTGCAATATGCGGTGGACGAGGCCTTCGAGGCCGGGATCGAGCACATCGTCTTCGTCACCGGCCGCAACAAGGCGGTCATCGAGGATTATTTCGACCTTCATCCGGAACTGATCGGAACCCTGGAGCAGACCGGCAAGAAGACACAGCTGGAAGCGCTCGAAAGCATGCTGCCGGTGGCCGGCGCCACCTCTTTCATCCGGCAGCAATCGCCGCAAGGCCTCGGCCATGCCGTCTGGTGCGCGCGCGAGGTCATCGGCAACGAGCCCTTCGCCCTGCTTTTGCCTGACATGGTCTCCTTCGGCGGTCGCGGATGCCTGGCCGAGATCACCGACCTCTATGCCGAGACCGGCGGCAACGTCATCGCCGTCGAGCGCTGCGATCCCACCGAGACCAACAAATATGGCATCGTCGGCCGTGGCGCCGACATTGGCGGCGGCTTCGAGGTGACGGCCATGGTCGAAAAGCCCGCGCCGGCCAACGCGCCGTCGAACTTCTACATCAACGGCCGCTACATCCTGCAGCCCGAGATTTTCCAGCTTCTGGGCAACCAGCAACGCGGCGCCGGCAATGAAATCCAGCTGACCGACGCCATGGTCCGCCTGTCGCAGGAGCAGCCATTCTTTGCCCAGCCTTTCAAGGGCCGCATGTTCGACTGCGGTTCCAAGGAAGGGTTCATCCAGGCCAATATCGCCTTCGCGCTGGCGCGCGACGACATGAAGGGCCCGGTTTTCGAGATGCTCCGGGAGTTCGTCCGGACGCATGAACGCCAGGAAGAAGCCGCATAATGCCCATCTTTCGGGAGTATTGTCGGGTGGCTGACGGCGGAAGGGCCGGCCGGCTCCGCGCTGTCCGGCACCAAGCGTGTGTCGCGTCCGCCAATGCTCCCGATCTTTCTGGGGCCTGCGAGCGAGACAAGCCAGAATTGGACCGAAGATGAATTATGCCAACTTTCCTCTCGACAAGAGGATGCCATTGCCGAATTCGGACGCAGGAGACGGCGACGACTTCATCGATATCGAGCGGCTGCTTGGCATGGCCGCACGGCAGGCCAAGGTGGTTGGCGTGTGCGCCGTCATCGGCCTTTTCCTGGGCATGCTCTATCTGCAGACCACGCCGCCAAAATTCGTGTCGGTCTCCAGCGTGCTGATCGATGAGGGGCTGAACAAGATCGTCGACGACATTTCGGCGGCGTCGACGACCATGCAGACCGATTCGGCGATTCTCAGCCAGATCGAGATCCTGACCTCGACGCGGCTCGCCGCCGTGGTCGTCGACAAGCTCAAGCTCGATCAGAACGAAGCGTTCATGAACCCGCCGCAATCGGCGCTTGCCCAGGGCATCGGCTTGATCCGCGGACTGATCCAATATGTCCGGCCAAGCCCGGTCATGCCGGGCGTCGGCGATATCAGCAAGCTCGACCCCGCCGCGCGCGACGCGTTGATTGCCGCATCCGGCCGTGACTACGCCATCCTCAAGCTGCAGAACGAGATCCAGGCGGATCGCGTCGGACGAAGCTACGTCATCGCGCTTGGCTACCAGGCGACGGATCCGGCGCTGGCGAAGGCCATCACGAAGGCCTATGCCGACGCCTATCTCGCCGACCAGCTCGATGCCAGCTTCGACGCCACCGAGCGCGCGGCGGTCTGGCTGCAGGGCCGGCTGACCGAACTGCGCGAAAGCTCGCAGCAGGCATCGCTGGCGGTCGAGAAATTCAGGGCCGAACATGGCCTGTCCGCCAGCAGCGACGGCCAGCTGATGAGCGCCAAGCAACTCGCCGACCTGAATGCCCAGCTCATCGTGGCGCAGGCCGACACCGCGCGTGCCAGCGCCCGTTACCAGCAATACAAGTCGATCGTCGACAGCGGTTCGGAGAACGCTTTCAAGGACGCCGCAATATCCAGCGACCAGCCAAGCAGCTCCGTCATCGCGGCGCTGAAGACACGCTACCTCACCGTCGCCAAACGGCAGCAGGATGTCGAGGCGAATTTCGGCCCGCAGCATCCGCAAGCGGTGGCGCTCGCCAAGGAGAAGGCCGACATATCGGCGCAGATCTTCGGCGAACTGAAGCAGCTGACCGAAAGCTACCGCAACGAGTATGAGGTGGCGCTGGCGCGCGAAACCGCGCTCAGGGCCAATGTCGCCGCCGCGCAGGGCAAGAGCTCCATCGACAACCAGTCGCAGGTCCAGTTGCGTGATCTCGACCAGAAGGCGACGGCGCTGACCACGCTCTACCAGACGTTCCTCGGCCGCTACGAGGAAGCCGCCCAGCAGCAGTCCTTCCCGGTCGGCAAGATCCGCATCATCTCGGATGCGTCGACCCCGCTTGCCGCCTCGAGCCCGCGCACCATCATCGTGCTCGGTCTTTCGCTGGTGCTCGGCGTTCTCATGGGCGCGGGCTTCGGCGGCCTCAACGAGTTCAACGAACGGTTCTTCAGGACCGGCGAGGAGGTGCGCGACCGCGTCGGCCTCAAATTCCTCGGTTACCTGCCCACCATCGGTAGCAAACCGACGAAGGAAGACAAGCCGGCCGAGCCCGATCTCAAGGTCGCCAGATCGCCGGCCGCCATCGAAAGGCGGGCGCGAATGCGGGTGAGTATCGACGCTCCGGCATCGATGTTCTCCGAAACGCTGCGCAGTGCCAAGATCGCCTTCGATGTCGTCATGGAAGGGCAAGGCAGCCGCGTCATCGGCGTGATCTCGGTCCTGCCCGGCGAAGGCAAGTCGACGGTCGCGGCCAATCTCGCCGGGTTGCTCGCCGCCAATGGCGCCAGGACGCTGCTCATCGACGGCGACCTGCGCAATCCGGGCCTCAGCCGCAGCCTCGGCATGGAAGCCGAGCAAGGGTTGATGGAAGCGGTGGTGAGCGGCCAGACATGGCAGTCCGTTGGCAAGATCGACAGGCAGACCAAGCTGGCCATCATCCCGGCCGTGTCGCGTGGGCATTTCTCGCACACCAGCGAGCTTCTCTCCTCGGCCGGCATGCGGCGCTTCATCGAGAACGCCAAGGAGACGTTCGAATACATCGTCGTCGATCTGCCGCCGCTCGGGCCGGTGGTCGACGCGAAGGCCTTCGCGCCGCTCGTCGACGGCTTCGTGCTGGTCACCGAATGGGGCCGCACGCCGCGCGCCATGGTGCGCTCGATGCTGGAATCCGAACCCTATGTCGCCAACAAGATCGTCGGCGCGGTGCTGAACAAGGTCGACCTGAAGAAGCTGGCCAAATACGGATCGTTCGGCGCATCGGAGAAATTCTTCGACAAGTACTCGAGCTACTATCTCGACAAGTCGGAAGTGCGGTCGAAGACAGCGGTCTGAGATAGGCCGTTGCCTACCATCTCCTGAGAGCGCGCTGCGCTTCTTGTTTCGAGACTACGCAAAGTTCCGTCTGTCGCCGCCTTTATGCGGCTGGACAAGAAGCGCGGCGGCGAAGCTGGACGGCTACGCTGCCTTAAGCCGGTAGCGGAAAACCGTGTGGTCGAGCAGTAGCCGGATGCGCGGCTCGGCTTCGGTCGCCACCAGCCAGCTCGCCGCGATCATGGTCGCGGCGACCATCGCCATCGAGAAGAGATATGGCAGCCCGGCGCGGACCATGGCGCCGAGCATCGCCGCGCCGATGACGTCGTGGATCAGATAGAGCGGATAGGTCATCAGGCCTATCCGGCGCCAGCCGCTCCAGCTGAGGTCGAGCCTGAGGGACCATGCCATCAGCGCGATGGCCACGAGGAAGATCAGGATTGGCGGTGCGTAGGGCATCATGGCTCCGACCTTGATGCTGTGGACGTCGACGGAACTGGCGATCTGCAGCACGCCGCCGCCGAGGAACAGCAGGCAGAAGCCAAGGCGCGAAGGCGTCACCGCCTTGAACCGCATCAGCCAGATGAGCACGCCGACCGCGAAGAAACAGCCATGATGCACCAGGATGAGCTGCAGCCAGCGCGTCTCGGCGAAGTCCGACCAGCCGAGCGGATAGTACAGGCACCAGAACAGCGTGCTGACCAGGCCGATGACGATGGCAACCGCTTCCATCAGATGGAAGCGGCCGAGCCGCAACAGCACCCAGACGACGGCGTAGAAGGCGATCTCGATGCCGAGCGTCCAGTAGACGCTGTCCACCCACGGACCATAGGGCGCGAACAGGGCCGTCCGGGCGAGCCTTACCACCGCGTCGGTCGGCCAGCTCAAGCCGATGAGCAACAGCAGCGCCGCGGTGATCGGCGCACAGATCCACACCGCCGGCGCCAGCCTTTTGACCCTTGCCTCGAAGAACCGCAGCGGCGTCGAATTCTCGGCGCTGAAGGCAATGACGAAACCACTGATGACGAAGAAGATCTCGACGCCGACCCAGCCGGATTCGACCCAGGCGCCGATACCAGGTTGCGCCGGAACGCCGCCGGTCGCTTGCGCCGAGATGCCGTCGGGATAGGCCCACACCCAGAAGCCGTAGTGGTAGACCATGACCAGTACGGCGGCGAGAAACCGCAGGATGTCGATGCCGCCGAACGTTGTTTTCTGCTGAGCCATGCGATCCCATCGAATGGCCCCCCACGCGAACTGTAAGTCGGAATGTTGCATCGCACAATCAACGATTGTGCGATGCGTCCATCACAAAGTTCGCCGCGCCGCAACATCGCGGAACTGAATCTCCACTCATCTGCCGGCAGTGCTCCTCAGACGCCGATACCGCGCGCCTTCAGAGCCGCCGTGATTTCCTCGAGGATGGCGGGGTCGTCGATGGTCGCCGGCATCGTCCACGCTTCCTTGTCGGCGATCTTCTGAATGGTGCCGCGCAGGATCTTGCCCGACCGTGTCTTGGGCAGCCGCTTGATCGTTATCACCGTCTTGAAGGCGGCGACCGGGCCGATGCGCTCGCGCACCAGCGCGACGACCTCCTTCTCGATGGCGCCGCCGTCGCGCGCGACACCGGCGTTCAGCACCACCAAGCCGAGCGGAATTTGCCCCTTCATCGCGTCGGCGATGCCGACGACGGCACATTCGGCGACGTCGGGATGGGCGGCCAGCACCTCTTCCATCGCGCCGGTCGACAGCCGGTGGCCGGCGACGTTGATGATGTCGTCGGTGCGGGCCATCACGTAGAGATAGCCGTCCTCGTCGACCATGCCGGCATCGGCCGTCTTGTAGAAGCCGGGGAACTCATCGAGATAGGCTTGGCGGAAGCGGTCGTCGGCATTCCATAGCCTTGGCAGGCAGCCGGCCGGCAGCGGCAGCTTGACCACGACATTGCCCAGCGTCCCGCGGGGCACTTCATGGCCGGCATCGTCGAGCACGCGGATGTCGTAGCCCGGCATCGGCACCCCGGGCGAGCCGTATTTTACCGGCAAGAGGCCGAGCCCGGCGGGGTTGATCGTCATCGGCGAGCCGGTCTCGGTCTGCCACCAATGGTCGACCACCGGCACGTTGAGCTTTTGCTCCGCCCATTTGATGGTTTCGGGGTCGGCGCGTTCGCCGGCGAGGAACAGCGTGCGGAATTTCGACAGATCGTATTTCGGCACGAACTCGCCCTTGGGGTCCTGTCCCTTGATTGCGCGGAAGGCGGTCGGCGCGGTG
>NZ_RZSJ01000037.1:0-20121 GCF_003998025.1 Mesorhizobium sp. M8A.F.Ca.ET.021.01.1.1 | reverse complement strand
GGTGGCAGCAGGCCTTCGAAGCGTTCGCCAGACGGCAATTCGGCACTGACGATCGGGTTGTCGGCGTGCGCCTCGGCGCGCACGTGCGAAGCAACCAGGCGGATGATACGTTCTGCCTCGGACGGGTGCATGTGAACGTCGGTATCGACCCGACCTTCGCCTAACCGGTCGAGTCGCAGCGCGCCGTCGGGATTGACCATCACCTCGATGACGGACGGATCGGCCAGGGCTTCGGTGATTGCCGGACCCATGGCGGTGCGCAGCATGACACGCCGCCGGTGGTCGGCCTCGGGATGAGAGCTCATCCTTCCCCTCCCCCACCATTGTCTTTGCTAAGCGACTTTTTGCCGGAAGCGATCTGGCGGCCGACCTTCTCAACGAATTTCTCGAAACGCTCTTGGGCAATAGCCTGCGTTGCCCGATCCGGGACCGGCGTGTGGGCGTGAAGGGTGATCGAAAAGCGGATGAAGAGCGCCAGGCTCTCCAGGATCACCTCGGAATCGCGCCTGACGTGGGCAAGATCGCGGGAGAGCCGGTCAAGCCTTACGCCGTAGCGCCGATCGAACTCGCTCTCGCCACGCCGCTCGATGAACGCCTCGATCGCCTTCGCCACGATCGCTGATTTGGTCGTTGACGGATCGCGACTGAGGTTGTCCAGTTTCTCGCTGAGCTCCGGCTCAAGCAGAAACTGATGGCGAATGCGGTGCGGCTTCATGCGGCTCGTTCCGACGGCCCGGCGTTGCGCCGGCGACGGGAGAAGCATCGGCCAGACGCTCAAAATTGCTTATGGCCGTTATCTACGCTGAGGTGCGCTCTGCAACTCAGCGGACTTCAGAAGCCGGGAATGACATCGTCGCCCCTGCCCTCGTTGATACCGTAGGCGCGGGCCGCAGTGGAAATCCGATCCATGACACGCTTGTCCGCGAGCGCTTCGCTGTCATCGTCTGCGGGCTTGTACAGATCGGCCTGATCGGGCTCTTGAGAGACAACAACGTCTTCTTCGGGCAGGCTTGGATGGCGTTGCTGCTGAACGCCTCCCTCGTCTTCAACTGGCGCGTCGGCGCTTTCCTCGTCCGCAGCAAGTCGGCTATCGACGCTGCACACTTGTCCAGTCCAGCCGTCCGGGCGTGATGCAGGGCAGTCCGCATAGGGTCCGTCGTGCAGCACCGGCGCAGGCAGCACCCGATCTGTGAAATTCTGATCCTGATAATAGCGCAGCTTCTTGGCGCGGATCGGCGGCAACCCAGAAACCAGGACCAATTCGTCTGACGGCGGCAATTGCATCACCTCGCCTGGCGTCAGGAGCGGGCGCGCGGTTTCCTGGCGGCTCACCATGACATGTGAAAGCCAGGGCGCAAGCCGATGGCCCGCATAGTTGCGCATCGACCTAAGTTCGGTTGCGGTGCCGAGGGCATCCGAGATGCGCTTGGCCGTGCGTTCGTCATTGGAGGAAAAGGCAATTCGCACGTGGCAATTGTCGAGAATAGCATTGTTCTCGCCATAGGCCTTTGAAACCTGGTTCAAAGATTGTGCGATCAGATAGGAGCGAATGCCATAACCTGCCATGAAGGCGAGCGCCGTTTCGAAGAAGTCGAGGCGACCGAGCGCCGGAAACTCGTCCAGCATCATGAGCAGCTGATGCTTACGGCTCTTCTTCGGGTCCCCCTCCAGACGCTCCGTCAACCGCCTGCCGATCTGGTTCAAGATCAGTCGCACCAAAGGCTTGGTGCGCGAGATATCCGAAGGCGGCACGACCAGATAGAGCGACAGCGGTCGCTCTCCATCCACTAGGTCAGCGATGCGCCAGTCGCAGGACGAAGTGGCCGCCGCGACCGTTGGATCACGATAAAGCCCAAGAAAGGACATGGCGGTCGAGAGGACGCCTGAGCGCTCGTTTTCCGACTTGTTCAGGAGTTCGCGAGCCGCCGAGGCCACTACGGGATGGACCTGAGGGTTATGCCCCGTCCCGAGATGGTTTGTCGTCATCATCCGCCGTAGCGTTGCGGCAAACGAGCGTTGCGGGTCCGACAGGAAGGTGGCGACGCGGGCTAGCGTCTTGTCCTCTTCAGCGTAGAGCACGTGCAAAATGGCGCCAACTAGGAGTGAATGGCTGGTCTTCTCCCAGTGATTCCGTCGCTCCAGCGCGCCCTCGGGATCGACGAGGATGTCGGCGATGTTTTGAACGTCCCGGATCTCATCTGGGCCTTTGCGCACCTCCAGCAGCGGGTTGTAGCGTGCCGATCTCGGGTCGGTCGGATTGAACAGAAGGCAGTACGAGAATTTCGACCGCCAGCCGGAGGTCAACTGCCAATTTTCGCCTTTTATATCATGAATGATGGCAGACCCGGTCCAGGAAAGTAGCGTTGGAACAACCAGCCCCACGCCCTTGCCCGAACGCGTCGGCGCAAATGCCATGACGTGCTCCGGGCCGTCATGGCGCAGATAGCGATCGTTCAGCCTACCGAGGAAAACGCCCGCCGGCCGTAACAACCCTGCCGTCTCGACCTCATGAGTCGTGGCCCACCGTGAAGACCCATAGGTCGTAACCGACCCGCGCTGTCGCGCGCGCAAAAGCGAGCCTGCGATTGCGGCGGCACAGCCCAGGAATCCGCTGGCGCCTGCAAGCGTACCGGCTTTGTCGAAGACCTCCGGCGCATAAGCATCGAAGTGGAACCACCATTCAAACAGCTTCCACGGCTTGTAGATTGGCCAGCCGGCGAAGAGAAACCATGGTGCGCCGAGAGGCGTCTGGTAGGTCAGCATTTGAGCGCACCATTGGGTTGCCGTCCATACGCCGATAATGACAATTGCGCACACAACGGCGATCTGCCCGATCAGTAGCTTCGTAGGTGTCATCGGCTTGGCCCGCTGAACAACGCGACCTAGCATCGCGCGGTGCAGCCGGGACAGGAATGTTCCTCACATACGATTTGGGAGCAATGAACGACTTCCTACTATGCAGGTCGGTCAGCACGCGTGTTGCGCCTTCACGCGACACCATCCTCTCCATTCACCCTGAGGCCCGGCGCCGCCGACAGTTGCGTGACCGCTCCTCCGCAAAGTTATCTTCTGCGTTCAGGGAGCCAGGGCGCCTGGGCTGGCTGATGAACACCGTCCGCTCGCGCATGTGGGGTCGAATTGATTTGTGCCCAAGTGGAGGCAGGCTCATCATTCAACAGTTGCCGCAGTTCCCCTGACTCGAACGCCATCATTGGTGGGGAGGCAGGCTCGTCTTCCAACAGTTGCCGCAGTTCCCCTGGCTCGAACGCCATCATCGGTGGGGAGGCGGGTTCATCCTCCAGCAGCTGCCGCGGCTCTTCCTCGTGCGGCAAGCGCCTCCTTAGCCGGTCTTGCAGCGCCTGCCGATCGGCAACGAGGTTGTCGAGGGGCAGCGGCTCGTGGTCTGGCCGCTGCCCTTTCACCAATCGTTCAACCAGCGCCCACGTGCCCTCCAGGACAAATACGCCGCAATCATAATGGTTCGTCTGTCTGGCCATGGGGGCTGGCGCCAAGGTAGCATTCAGCAGTCCTGCGAGCTGTTTTGCAGGCACGTCGTTATATCCCTCTCGCTGGAGGGAGTCGTAGTGATAGGCGAACCGCCTTTCGGGGTCGCGGCGATCAACGAGCAGCAGCGACCAATGGGTGCCGGGGCTAGTAGCCGTGCCATTATTCACTGGCAAGAACAGGAAGTCGGCTGTGGCGTTGTTTTGATTATAGATGGACTGCAATATGCCTCGAGCGTCTTGCGGCGACGTGTGTCGCAGTAGATGGGATACGGAAGGATCCACCAGCCGAGTCCGGGCAGCGAGCGCCGGATTGATCCCCTGCAGTTGCCGCTCCAGCAAATTGTAATCTCTCTGGACATGGGCGTCGCTCAGCCATTCGGCGGCGCCGAGCACCCGCCCCGTTGCAACGTTGGACGGGGCTGTCGGATCGAGCGCCCCGATCTGAGCCCCAGAGGAACTGGTCGTCAGTGTGGTCACATCAACCAGTGGAAGGCCGCGGTAGGTGCCTGGCAGCTTAGCGGTTGCTGGCGAGGCGGGTTGGGGAGCTCTTGCCGGTGCCGCTGGCCCAGCTTCAGCAGCGGCCCCAACGCGCCTGGTGACTGCGTCTGCCGGATGAGCAGCAAGGACAGTTTCGCGCCCGAGCACAATGCGCGGCAGGATATCCCGGAGGTGAGCCAATGCAGAACCGATACTTAGTCTATTACCATAGGAGACAGCCTTGAAGCTCTCAACATCTTTATCCAGCGATTTGTCGTGAATCCGAGCGGCAATCCCAGGCTTGTTATTTTGACGCAGATACTGGCTAAAATGTCTAAGAAAATTTGTATAGCCGCCCACGGTATCTGGATTCCGTCCGGTCGCAGGCGCTGCCAGGTACTCCTTGGTCGAAGCGGCTCTGTAATCTCTAATGAGCTCGGCATCGTCAGGATAGGGGATCACGAGAGGGCGACCCATAATCGGGGCTCCGCTTGTCGACTTCTTGAGGTAACGCAGTGCGCCAGCCACGGTGGAGGAACCACCCGTACTCTCGTACTCCTTGAGATCCTGATCCAGCGACGAATGGTAAAGCCGAGCAGCAAACCCTGGCTTGTTGTTTTGAAGGAGCCACCGACTAAAGCCGAAAAGAGAATTTACATTGAAAGTGACCGTGTTCGCGCTGGCCTTACCCGCGTGGAATGCTGCCCTCAGCCCTTCGATAGCGGTCGCATCGTTGGAATAGACAGGACGCTTGTCGGAACCGTTGGGGACTACAATTGGACGATCCGGCTGCACTGTCGAGGACATCGAACCACCACCTCCGGGATGCGGTGCTGGGGTGGATTCGTGTTCATCCCTCTGCCTGACGAGCTGCGCCTCAGATTCCGGTGTAGCCACCTTATGAGGATCCTGCATCGGTTCGATCCCCTCCATCTCCTGCTGCAACCAAGCCAAAGCTTGGCGAGCGGCGGCTTCATCAACCGCGGAGGATGTCTCCACACCTCTGGCGGACGCCGGCAGAGCCTGCTCCGCCCGCCGTCGAAAGAGCTCTGGCGAGGCGGATTTCTCCGCCCACAATCTGGGCTGCGTAGCGAGTCCCCGTCCAGATTTATGTGGCACCGCCTCGCTTGGCAGCGGGCTGCTCCTGTCCCGTGCAGCTACCAGCCCCTCCGGGGCGCCCTGGTCGCCGTGGCGCCAGTTCAAGTGAGGGACGGCCTCTCCAAAGTCGGGTGCTTGGTGTTGGTGCGCGGTTGGGGCGAGAGACAATGGTAGATCGGTGCCCTCCTTATAACCTACCGGCAGGAGCTCCTCTGGCCAATCGAATCCCTGCTGTGGTGCGGTATGCTGAGCAGCGTCGCCACGGGGACGAGCCTCCATGCTGACCGCGTTTTCCAGATGACTCCCGAGTATAACGCGCGGCGGGTGCTTGCGGATATAAACCAGTGCAGATTCGATCGGAGCTCCACGAGTAGAGGAGGCGGCCTTGTAGCTCTCAACATCTTTATCCAGCGATTCATCGTAAATCCGGCCCGCAATCCCGAGCTTGTCATTTTGACGTAGGTAATGACTGAAATGGTTAAGAGCAGTTGCGTAGCCGCTCGCGGATCTGAAATGTCTAGTGAGCGCGGCGTCGTCAGGATGGGGGTTCAGGACAGCGCGACCCACAATCGGGGCGGCTCCGCCTATCGGCTTCATCAGTTGACGCAGTGCGCCAGCCACTGTGGAGGAACCACCCCTACTCTCGTACTCCTCGAGATCCTGGCTCAGCGACGGATGGTAAAGCCGAGCAGCAAACCCTGGCTTTTTGTTTTGAAAGAGCCAACGACTAAAGCCGAAAAGAGAATTTGCGCTGCGAGTGACCGTGTCCGGCCTGGCTTTACCCGCAAGGAGTGCAGACTTCAGCCCTTCGATGGCGGTGGCATCGTTGGAATAAACAGGACGCTTGTCGGCACCGTCGGGGGCCACAATTGGACGATCCGGCTGCACTGTCGAGGGCATCGACCCATCGAGATGCGGCGCTGGGGTGTATTCGTGCTCATCCCCCTGCATCGCGAGCTGCGCCTCCCGTTCCGATGTACCCACCTGATGGGCAGGGAGTTGCATCATCGCGCGAGCGCCTGAGTCACCAACCTGACCTGGTTGCCGCTCAGTGACAGCATGCTGCAGATTGCTTTGGATCCTCTGCCTCTTCGTTGGTCTCAACTCACCTTTGCCATGCGAGCCATTGACGAGGACATCCTCGCCTGGTGCACTCATCAACTCATCCGCCGCCTGCAATTCGCCCAAGTGCTGCTCAAAACCGGCTTGGCCGGCTTGTCCGCTTGCTCGTGCGGTACGGCGTGCTGCACCTGCAGCCAAGCTGCTACGATGAATGTCCAGTTTGTACGGGTGCACGCTAGCCTCACTTCCACAGATCACATGAGCAACCTACTCAGGCAAGCTTTCGAAAGGCTGACGAGGTCCGCCGCCGCGGAAGGCGAAGGCTGGTTTTCTGCTCAGCGGTTGACGGCCTAGCGTGTTGCGGCCGCGCCGGGTATCACGCCAATCAATCTGAATAGTCGATGCGTCAAACGAACCAGGATAGGATTTTCGTAGCGGGGCTGCTCTACTCACTCTTGTCCTGAGGTAGAATTCAACCATATCGCCGAGCAACTGGATGCCGATTGGATACCCGATCCGGAAAGCTTCAGCTCATATGTGACGCGAGGATGAGAATCGTGGCAGCTCCAGACCGACGGGCTGCCACCCACAGCGGCGATGACCGACGAGGGTCTTCTATTGCCAAGGTAATCGTCCGTTCGGGGACCTATGTGTTCCTATGCTCGTCGAGCGGATCGGGTGGGCCGCACCGCCGTAGCGTTACGGCGAGCGGAAGCGGCGTTGGGTGCGGCTTTTCCCCTGAACGCTTCACACCAGGCTGATAGGGGATCTTGCAATCGCACACACGCGGTCTGCAGGCGTGCCTATCAAGCAGTTTGCTCAGACCAACGTCGCGGCGAGCCTATCCTCAATACGCAGCGCAAGTCCTAGACTCCACGATCGTCCTTCGGTGCAGATTTGCTCGCGCCTCGCCCTGATTACAGCCGATAAGGCGAGCTAACAATTGCAAGAGCCACAAGCTACTCCAGCTCGATCGGTTTGCTGTTCCAGTCGGGCGGGGTCTGACCGAGAATGTTGCGAACGAAGAAGTCTAGGAGTTTGCGCTCGGTGTAGGTGCCTAGAGTATGGTGATTGGCACCAGGAACGTAGACAATGTCAAAATCTTTTCCTGCCTTGATGAGTCGATCGGCAAGCTGGAACGAGCAAAACGGATCGACATTATCATCCATTTCGCCGACCGCGATCATCAGCTTGCCCTGCAGCCTGTGAGCATTGTCAACGGCGGAGGATTGCGAATATTCAATGCCGACCGGCCACCCCATCCACAGTTCATTCCACCAGGTCTTGTCTATCCTGTTGTCGAAGCAGCCGTTTTTGGCGACGGCGACCTTGTAGAAATCGGGGTGAAAGAGCAGCGCGCTGACTGCACTCTGGCCGCCGGCGGATGCGCCAAAAATGCCGACGTTGGATATGTCGTACCATGGATATTGCGCGGCCGCCGCCTTGTGCCACAGAATGCGATCGGGAAATCCTGCGTCCTTCAGATTCTTCCAAGCAACATCATGGAAGGCGCGGGAGCGGTTGTTGGTGCCCATGCCGTCGATCTGAGCAACGACGAAGCCCAGCTGCGTGAGCGGCTCTGTCCACCGCGAGAAGGATTTTGGGACGAAGGAGCCGTGGGGTCCAGCATAGATATTCTCCACAACCGGGTATTTCTTCGTCGGGTCGAAGTTGGCTGGCAGGTGGAGCACACCCCAGATGTCAGTTTTGCCGTCGCGCCCCTTGGAATGGAAACTGAGCGGCGGCTGCCAGCCTGCGGCGACGAGCTCGGAAATGTCGGCCGTCTCGATCTGCTGGAGCTTGGCATTGTCGCTGGCGCGGTAGAGTGCCATGCGCGGGGGCAGATCGATGCGTGACCAGAGATCGACATAATAGCGCCTGTCAGGCGAGAACTCGATATGGTGGTTGGCCGGTTCGGGCGTCAGTGCAGTCAGTCCCTTGCCGTCAAAGCCGATGCGGTAAGCATGGACCCAATAGGGGTCCTCCTGCGAGTTCATCCCGCTCGCCTCGAACCAGATCTGACGCTTCACCGGATCGACATGGTTGACCCTCCGGACGACCCACTCACCTCGGGTGATCTGGTTTTCGAGCGCGCCTGTCCGGCCGTTGAAAAGATACAAATGCTCATACCCGTCGCGCTCTGATGCCCAGATGATCTCCTTCCCGTCATCGACATCGTAACGGAAGATTTTTCCGGCATCCTCCTGGCCATGCCCCAGCGGCAAATAATCCACGAATGTCTCGCTGGTCTCATCGATCAGGGAGCGCCCGCGGCCCGAGGCGGCGTCTACCTCGACCAAGCGATAGAGCTGATGCCCGCGCTGGTTATATTCGAAAGTGAAGCCGCGGCTGTCCGCCCACCACCGGAGAGGGGAAAGTTCGAAGACGTTCGAGAAGAGGGCACCGTCAATCACGATCTGGCGCCGGCCGGCAATGTCGAACAGGACTGGTTGGGGCAGCGGAAGGACATCGCCCGGCCTGGGATAGAATATTGTTGAATATTCCCGCTCCAACTGGTCCGTCGATGAATTGAGGTAGCGGACCTCTCGCCTATAGCCGGGGCGAACAAGGTAAGCGGCGAGGTGGCGCGAGTCCGGCGACCAGCTCAGCGTCGAAAAGACGTAGCAATTGCCTTCGGCTCCGTCCCGGCTCAGAGGAACATCCTGCAATCCGTCCTCGCTGCGCAGGAAAACGTTGCAGTTCTTGATATAGGCGATCCATTTGCCGTCGGGCGACGCGTTGCTCTTGTCGGGGTTGTTCTCCGCTGGCGGCGTGTAGCGGTGGCTGAGCTCCCTACGGTCCCCTTTCCTTGCATCGAATGTGGTGCTGGTACAGTCATAGCTTGCAAGGTCGCAGCTCCACCGGGTGTCTTCAATCTGGAAGTCGAGCCTGCGACCATCCTCACTCAGTTCGAAACGGTCGAACGGAAGATTGCCGGCTTGATAGCTCTCATGGCTCACCTTGTTTAGCGCTGCCGCCAGACGCGCCTGATCGAAAGCGGGCCGCTTGAAACCCGTGGCAGCATCGACCTGCATGAACTGCTGCTCGCCGTGGCTAGTCCGGCGGTAGACGAAGGCTTCACCCCCGGTCAGCCAGAAAGGCATTTTGGGGACATTGACAGTGAGCCCGCCATATCGATCGTTGATCGTAAGTGCGCGCTTGAAATCGGCCGGCGCTAGCGTCGGGTGTAAACTTTTCGAACCCTTGGCCAGCGTCTGAGTTGCCGATCGCCATGCCGCGCGCGTCAAAGCGCCGATCCTGGACATACCTGTTCACTTCTTTCGGTTTTCGGAATGCTAATTTTGAAGTTGGGTTCTCGTCGCCGGTCTGCAGCAGCGCCGAGCGTCGCCTTGGAGGAGAGCCAGCACGCGGGTGCAGCCAGGCACGCGCAACAGGGGCGCTCCTTGGACATCCAGGCACTGGTTCGGGTGCCGATTGAAGAGTTGGCGTCCGTCGCCGAAACAACCAGGAAAGAGCGTCCATGCAGCCCTGACGCGACTATTTCCCCGCGAGTATGGCCGCTTGCTTTTCTGCATCATCTGAAAGGTCCTGCTCTAGTCGGGCCGGATGTCACCCCGGCAGATTGTGCTATTTCGACAATCTCCGAGCGATTGCCGCCGGCCCATGACGAGGTTTACCGATAGGGCGCAATATGCGTGCCAAAGGAAAAGCGGTTTAATACACGGCAATCCGCCTATGTCGCATCCCCAACATCGTCGCACACCGGACAATGCCGGACGATATTGTCCCGGGGCGTCAAATTGGTTTGATGGTGACCCAACAACTGGCGGATGACGATCTCGAAATGCGCGACAACGGCCTCGGTGGACACTGTCGCCGCGCCCAGCACGCTGGCCGCCTGCCCGGCGATGTCCGCGCCCAGGCGGATGGCCTTGGCCACGTCGACGCCATCGCGGATCCCGCCCGACGCGATCAGCTTCACCGTTGGCAGCGCCCGACGCACCGCCTGCACGCTGGTCAGGGTGGGAATCCCCCAATTGGCGAATGACATCGCCACTGCACGGTCGGCGGCATTGCGGGCGCGCTCGCCCTCCACTGCGGCCCAACTGGTGCCGCCGGCGCCGGCGACATCGATTACCGCCACGCCCGCCTCGACGAGCGCACAGGCCACCGAGGCGGACAGGCCGCCCCCACTTCCTTGGCCACGATCGGCACGCCCACGATGCGCGCGGCGCCAGCGATCAGCGCCAGGACGCCGCGCCAGTCGCGGTCGCCCTCCCGGCTGTACCGCTTCCTGCAGCGGATTGAGATGGACGATGAGCCCATCGGCCTCCAGCGCGTCCACCGCGCGACGCGCCAGGTCCAGGCCGTCGGCCTCCCGCAGTTGCGCGGCGCCGATATTGGCCAGCAAGGGAATGTCTGGCGCCAGGCGGCGCAGCGCGCGCGTTAGCCCCTGGGAGTTACGGGATTGCAGGCTCACACGCTGCGAACCGCACATGGCGATCCGCAAGGCTTGCGCTGCCTCGCTCAAATGCCGGTTGATGGCCTCGGCCCGTGGCATGCCGCCGGCCATAGAGCTGATCAGCAGCGGCGCGCGCATAGCCTTGCCCAGCAGCGAGGCGCGCAGGTCGATCTGCGTCAGGTCCAACTCGGGCAGTGCGCAGTGTTCGAAATGGATGTACTCCCAGCCAGCGGCCACCGTGGCCGGCGCCGTTCGCCGATCCAGCACCAGCGAAGCGCGCAGCTGAGCGCAGCCCTCGAATCCGGAGAGAACGCACGGTACGCCGTGCCCCAGCGCCTGCTCCACGGCGGCGAGCTGCTCCGGCGCGATCAGGCCAACGTCGTTGCAATCGTCTAGCCAGAACAGCAGCGCCAGTTCGCGATAGAACGCCACGATCAGCGTTTCGTTCTGCGGATCACGGCCGGTGCGGGCGCTGGTGTCGCGCAGGCTCGGGTGAATGCGTTGCAGGATTGGGGGACGCGTGACGCAGTCAAAGCTCCCCTTGCCAAGCACGGAGCAGGCGAGTGAGAGAGCAGATGAATAGGCGTGTCGCCAATATTTTCGCATTGCTATAATCGATTATAGTTGTGAGGAGCAATTTGAGACCATTTACTTGCGGCTCAAGTCACCCATAAAAGAAGGCAAGCACCGATTCGGTAGCTTATCCCCTGTCTTTCGCGTACTCGCGGCCGTGGCGCCGGGTGAACGATTGAAGACCGCCGGTCTCACTCGCAGGTGGGCGCCAGGGCGTGGGACGGTTGGCAAGCCACAGGAGTAGGACAATGTCGAAGGATTCGGGTAAGGGCGATAATCACGGCGGCGGGCCGGGCAAGATCGAGATCACGATGGTGGTGAACGGCCAGCCCACGCAGGTCGAAGCCAATCCCAACCAGCCGCTTCACGTCATTCGTACCAAAGCCCTTGAGAACACGCAGAATGTCGCCCAACCAGCCGAGAATTGGGAATTGAAGGATGAGGCCGGCAACTTGCTCGACGTCGACAAGAAGCTTGGCGATTTCGGTTTCCCGAATACTGTGACCCTGTTCCTCAGCCTGAAGGCGGGCGTCGCAGGTGCCTAAACCCCAAAGTGTGGATCCGGAGGTCTCCCGAGCGAAGTTTGATCGGGAGATCGGCCGGTTCCGGCCATATGCTGATGTCTATCGGGCTCAGGGCTGCTTCTTGATCGAGGCGACCTTTCCGCGCGCTTTCTTCATTTTCGCAAGCCTCAAGTTAAAACCACGGGTGATCAGCGCAGCGAGCGAGGTCGACTTCACCGACTACGACTTAAGACCACCGTCCGTGGTCTTCGTCGATCCGTTTACGCGTCATCCGATTGCCCGGAAAGATCTATACCTGAAAATGCTTAGACGTCCGCCGCTGCCCGGAACGCCGCCGGAGATGATAGGAGCTCTCATCCAGCAGAACGCCGTGCCGCTGACGGACTTCATCCAGGCCAACAGTCCCGAGGACGAACCATTCCTGTGCATGGCGGGCGTCCGGGAATACCACGACAATCCAGCCCATTCAGGTGATCCATGGCTACTTCATCGGGGTTCTGGCGAAGGCTGTTTGGCCTTCATCCTGGACAAGATCATCAAGTACGGAATCATTCCTATAGAGCAGTTGCAGATTCAACTCCCACCGGCAATCGTAGGAATGGTGGTATCCCCTCAGGCGATACAAGAATGACTGGTTTGAGAGATGTAACGATCGTGACTCTCCCGCGCGGCTGCATCTCGACCACGCATGGGCATCTGCGCTCAGTTGGTCGCGAAGGCAATGAGGGGATGGCGCTCTGGGTCGGCGTTCAGCAAGACCGGCACTTTGCCGTAACAGAGACGGTTATCCCGGCGCAGCGTCACATTCGGACAAACGATGGCGTTTGCGTGATCGTTGCGGCCGAAGAACTGCACCGGCTCAATGTCTGGCTCTACAAAAGCGGCCTGAAACTCTTGGCCCAGATTCACAGCCATCCGGGCCGCGCCTACCATTCGACGACGGACGACGCTTATGCGGTTGCTACCACGGTTGGGTGTCTGTCGCTGGTAGTGCCGAATTTCGCCCGCGAGCCTTTCGATTTTGCTCGGGTCGCCGCCTATCGGCTTGACGAAAAGGCCAAATGGAATGCGCTCCCTCCCGCGGCACTGTCGCGAATGATCATGATATCGAGTTGAACAATGGCATTCGCTAACTTCATCGATCGTGCCGCCACGGCGGCATCTCAGGTCCTGGCCGATTTTCATCTGGGAGACTTCAAAGCAGCTCTTGAAAAGCAGGTCGTGGCAGTCGCCTTCGACCATCAGGCCGCTTCCTGCGCCGAAGGCCAGGCGACACTAGATCTTGCGGTGAGATTGCTCGCTAGGCTCTACCCGGTTCTGGCGATACTCCCGCTGGACAGCGCGGCGAGCTCTCAAGCCCAAGCGCTGGAGCGCTTGGCAAAGTCGATCAATCCAAAAGTCGGCATCCGGCGTTCCGGCAAGTCTGCCACCGTCTGCGTCGTTGCAGGGGTAACGCGCCCATCACTCCGGTGCCCGATCTTTTTCGTGGGATCGGACGGTTGGGCGGCAAAGCTGTCGCGTACGGACCCGGTGGGCTCTGGCCCAAGTCTGCTGCCTTTTGGAGCTGGCGCCGCCAGTTGCTTCGGCGCCGCCAACGTCTTTCGAACTATCTTCGCCGCCCAGTTGACCGGCGCCGAGTTGGACGAAACCATCGACCTCTCGCTATGCAGCTACGACAAGACCAAAGCCGGGGAGGCTGGCCCGATCGACTTCCCAGTCGACCTTGGCGAAACCCACCTCGTTGGGCTCGGTGCGATAGGCCATGGCTCGCTTTGGGCGCTAGCGAGACAACCCGATCTCAAGGGTCGTCTGCATGTAATCGATCACGAAGCGATCGAACTCTCAAACCTGCAGCGCTACGCATTGGCCGGCCAGGCGGAGATTGGTATGTCCAAGGCGGTTCTTGCAGCCACCGCCCTTAGATCGACTGGCCTTGAGGTCGAGGCGCACCCTCTGACGTGGGCAGAATATGTTGCGCGCCGGGGCAATTGGGTCTTAGACCAAGTGGGTGTGGCGCTTGACACCGCCGCCGACCGTCTGGCTGTCCAAGGTGCACTGCCGCGATGGATCGCAAACGCTTGGATGCAGGAGCACGATCTCGGTATCTCCCGGCATGGTTTCGATGACGGCCAGGCTTGCCTTTGTTGCATGTACCTGCCATCCGGAAAATCCAAGGACGAGCACCAGCTGATTGCCGAGGAACTCGGAATACCGGAAGCACACGAGCAGGTGAAAACGCTCCTGCAGACAAATGCCGGAGTTCCCAACGACTTTGTAGTTCGCGTGGCTACAGCGATGGCTGTGCCGTTTGAACCGCTAGCCCCGTTTGTCGGCCAGCCCCTGCGCTCCTTTTATCAGCAGGCTATCTGCGGCGGTCTGGTGTTCCAGCTTAGCGAAGGAAGTCGCCGCGTTCGAACTGTGGTTCCGATGGCCTTTCAGTCGGTGCTTGCCGGGATTATGCTTGCCGCGGATTTGGTCAAGCATAGTGCGGGGTTTCCCATGAGCCCGACGACGAGCACTCGGGTGAATCTTCTGCGCCCCCTTGGCTCTCACTTGCACGATCCGAAGGCCAAGGACTCCAGCGGCCGCTGCATCTGTAGCGACGACGATTTCATTGCCGCTTACAGGCGCAAATACGGAGCGCGTTGATCAGGTAAGCGATGTCTCGGCCGCCTAAGCAGACGCGCACCTCTCCGTAGACGCAGGGGGCGCGGCTTGTGGGCGTGACCATGGGCGCCATTATGACACGCTTGGCCCGCTCCTTTGCCGGCCTATCGTCCTCCGCGCATGATCCCGTGCCGACGTGATGATCCAGCACCAGCCGCCATGGCACCAGAGGCTGGTCAAACCTCCGTTGTTGGCCGGTTTGGACAGTGCTGCATCAGGTCTCGACCGACGTCTCGACAGTCAGGGCTGCTTCGACGGGTGTGAAGATGTCAACATCGACCCCAGGCGCCCGAATCGTCACAATCAGGGCGTACCGAGCCAGAGCGTCGACGCGTTCCAGGTAAGGCTTCTCCTTCCACCAGCCCCCGACCGGGAACACGCCGATCGCGTCACGCTCGGCGAGATCGGCGGCGCTGCCCGACCAGAAATCGGCGTGCAACGAGCCGCGATCGCGGAAGGTGCCGAGCAGCCACTCTTCTCCGCCTCCAGCAGGCGCCCCTTCCTCCTCGTCCCGAGCGGCCTGATTGATGCGGGCTCGGAATTCGTCGACTGTCTCGGTCGCTGACTTTACTCTGAACCGAAGACCAT
The DNA here is from genome assembly GCF_003998025.1 of Mesorhizobium sp. M8A.F.Ca.ET.021.01.1.1. NCBI lineage: Bacteria > Pseudomonadati > Pseudomonadota > Alphaproteobacteria > Hyphomicrobiales > Phyllobacteriaceae > Mesorhizobium > Mesorhizobium sp. M8A.F.Ca.ET.021.01.1.1. The sequence continues at coordinate 5,203 of NZ_RZSJ01000037.1, read as the reverse complement.
GGGACGCGTAACGATGCCGGCGGGTCCATCCGCGTTCACCGGGGTTGGGTTCGATGAAATAGGACAGCGTGACGCGGAGCTCGACCTGGGCAGCGCCGAGCGCCGCGAGCTGCTCCTTCGGCCAAGGCAGGCGATGCAGCTTCATGTCACGCGTTTTGGCAGCCGCGCCGCCCTCGCGCTGGAAAGGCTGAAGCTCATCTTCAACGATAAGCGTGAGGTCGTTCACCGTTGACAGAAGCGCGCGCCCAAGATCTGGCACGCCGTAACCATAGCGCCGCACGAGCGCCTGGATCTCGCCCTTCGCTCCGTTGCACGCATCGATGCGTGCGCGCATCGCCGGAGTCCATTCGGCCGAGTGGACGATCAGGGCGCGAACCGATTCAGGCCACAGCTCGGGGCGCGCTGATAGAATTAGTCCCGCCATCCGTGCGGCATGGGCCGTTGCCGCGCTCGTATCTCCGAGGGTGGTGAAGTGGCGCAGTTCGGGTCGACAGAAAGTGGTCAATATCTGCAGATCGTCGATCGGCTCGCCGGGCAACACACCGTCATGGGCGAGATTGCCGCCTTCGAAGACGACCTCGGGCTTCACCGGCCACTGCCTGTCCCAAACGACCGAAGTGCGACTGCGCGGCGAGAGCTCGCCGACCGGCGCGATCGGAGCGTAGCCCGAAAAGTCGGTGTCAATGATATCGACCTTTTCTGTGAAAGCGCCGACCGTCAGCGCATTCCAGGCCTGAGAAGGATCATCGACTGCTTCCAGATCGTTGCGCGTCAAATGCTCGGCCGGCATGAGGTCATCGCCGATGTTGCCGGCAGAGAGAACGATCAAGCGTCGCTGTTCCTCTTCGAAACAGAGTTGGTCGATAGCGGCAGACCACGATGTGGGCCTTCCACGCGCCGGACTGGCGCTTGTCACAGCCATTGCGATCGCGCGGCGGCGCTCCGGCGCCTGCACCTCGGCGCGGGCGATCGCTTCCGCGGTGATCGCGCCATAGAGTTCTGGATCGTTTGCCTCGTCTTCTGGCGGAAGGATACGAACACTCTCCAGCCGAAAGGGCAATGGAACTGGATCGCCTCCGACCAGGAGCGGGACCAGATCACCGTACAGGCCGACACCTGCCATTCGCGTCCCGTGGCCGCTCCACGCAGGTGTGTCGTCGCTGCCCCATGCCGGTTTGACGGTGTGCCAGTCTTAAACGGCAAGTGCGGGTTCGATCAACGGGTGGGTGCGACGCACGCCGCTGTCGAGAATGCAGACCGCAATATCGGATTGAGGCGGTCTGACGCGCCCGAGAAGCTCGTCGCTCCAGTCCCTTTGCTCCGCGCCGCCAAGGCCCAGGAAGAAGGACGGCGTATCCTTCGCGCGCCGCAGCTCGGCGACGACATCGCTGTGCGCAATCATGCGGTCGAGCATTGCCGTGCTGGCGAGGGCCAGCATGACCACCCGCTCCGGAAACCTAACCGCATGCGTGCGCAAAGTGATGTTCAGGGCTTCGGCAATGTGCTCGAAGTTCTCGCGGCGACCGTCGCGCAGCCAGACTTCCCACCACACCTGCTCGTCAGCGGCCTGGGGGAAGAGGTCGTCGTGGTCGGTAAACAACGATCGTGCAGTCGCCAGCCTGACTGTCTCCATGCGGGAGACGAGCGGCTCGTTGCGCGGTCTGCCGCGGTCAGTATCAACGTCTCGATACGCCTCGACTTTCCGCAAATAATAGGCTTGCGCGCTTTGCGGCAGGAACACCGACGCTGTGATGGGAGCACCGGGTTGAGTTGGCTCATGGACGGCGACCAGCTCCATGTGCTGGCGACGATCGGCCAACTGGTCGAGGGCCGCCCGTCCGGACATGGGCAGATCGATCGCGAGGTAAAAGCCAGGCGTGCCGACCGACAGCTGGGGGTCACGCGCCGCAATCTGCTGGCGTGCACTTTCGACCGCTTGTTCGATGGATTGCGTCAAGGCCGCAGCATGCGACGCCCGATCACGCGCCGGCAGCGGCGGTGCATGTATAAGTTGGTTGGGCCGCCGATAGGCTTCCCGAATGCCGTTGTTGCGAAGGTGGATATGGGCGCGGTCGCGCGGAAAATCGTCTGCCATTATGATCTGTGCTGTCGCTACTCAAACAGCGACGCCTGCCGGCGTTCCTTCAGAGCGTCGATGAGCGCTTCCGAGGTGATCCGCTTCCCCCCCCGCAATATGATGGTTTTTGCAGCGTCGTCGGCCGCGCGCGTGATCTCGGCCTGCGACAGTCTCTCTGCCTGAGAGATCGCCTCGTTCCAGGCAAGCCCTCTGGTGTCGAAGCGGTCGAGTCGAGCCCGAAGCAGCGCCTCTATAATCGGCCGATCGGGCACGGCGTATTCGATGACATCGTCGAAACGGCGGAACAAAGCTCTGTCGAGCAGCTCGGGATGATTTGTTGCCGCAATAATCAGGCTGTGGCTGTCGTCTTGCTCGAGAAACTGCAGAAACGAATTCAGCACGCGCCGAATCTCGCCAACATCCTGGCGTTCGCCTCGACGCGCGCCGATGGCATCGAATTCGTCAAAGAAGTAGACGCCCCGCGTCGCCTGCATTGCATCAAAAACAAGCCGCAGCTTTCCGGCAGTCTCTCCCATGAACTTGGTGATCAAACCATCGAGGACGATCGTGAAAAGGGGCAGATGAAGCTCCCCGGCCAATGCCGATGCGGTCATCGTCTTGCCTGATCCTGGCGGGCCGACCAGAAGCAGTTTGCGACGGGGAACAAGCCCGTGCTCGCGCAAGCTTGCTTGTTGGCGCTGCTCTCCCAGCACGCGGTGCAGGCGCGAGCGCAGACTGTCCGGCAAAATCATGTCGGTCAGTCGCAGGTCCGGATAGCGCACATGCAGGAGCCCTGCGAGCTCGCCCTTTGGCTGAAAAAGGGGAACCGGCCGACTGCTCTTGACAATCCGGGCGTCCCTGCTCTTGGCTGCGTCGACCAGATCCTTGAGCTCCTGAGCAAGCTTACCATGGCCTTGACGTGCCTCATGCGCAGCAAGCTGCATCGCGATAGAGAGGAAACGATCCTCGTCGCCGGCAATGTGGCTTTTAAGCAGCGTCACGATATGGCGGGCCGTGGTCATGGCTCTCTTCTGGGGTATCCGTTTACTTGGCGAAGCGCATGCAACCTAAACGCTTTCAACGGCGATTTGTATCGCGCAATGGTGTTTTTTCTCTTGTCGATGTTCGCCCGTGGCAACTTCAGCGGTGAACTGTTGCGCCGCGGTCATAGGCCAGCCGGAATAACGCCGGCCAGCAGACAACAGTCCGCATCTTCGAGCGCTCGAAGTCTGGCCACTCACGCAGCGTGTCGGGTCCGAACGCTCCAAAGCCGCCCCGCCTGGCAGGTCCATGCGACCGATTGCGGGCGTGCGGCCATAAGGTCTACGCGGGCTCGCATGGCTGCCCGCGCCGCTGGCTAAAAAGCTGTACACCATCTCACGAAACACCAGGTCCGCTCCTTTGCCGGCCGACGGTCCATGAAATCCCCTCCCCACTTACGACACCGGAGACCTCCTTGCCCACATGGCGCTCAAGCACCGGCCGCCATGGCACCAGCGTGAACTCGCGCGACTTTTCAACGACGGCATATTTTCCGCTGGCAAGCTCGACGGAGCGGCGGAGCGTACCCTCTACTCGTCCTCCGGATCGCGCTTCGGCATAGGGCAGGCCAAGTTCCTCCGACAGTTGGCCAGCAACACGGTTCAGTTCTCGCTGGCGCAGGATCGAAAGCATGTTGGCTCGATAGACGATCCCATCCTGTTCTTTATGCGCGAGGCCTTGCGCGATCAGCCACTGCCGCCGGCGAGCTTGCGCCTCTCTCACGTCGCGGCCGAAGCCGGATCCGTGCAAAGGCTCGGGTCTATCGGCAACCAGCTCCCGGTCGAGCCAGGTGGCGCCGTTGAAGCTGACCTGTCGCTCCAGCGCCATTGAGGAGAGCTTGTCGGCAACGACAGGCTCGGCCCTGGCCCGCTGGCCCTCATAATTCGCGACGCGATCGAGATGGTCCGGCGCGATGAGCCAGGTGCCGTTCGGCTCTCGCTCGACGCCGCCGGTCGCGCGGCGGATCGCCTCCAGCCGCCGCACATGCGTTCGCGCAAAGCTCTCGGTGGCGGATGGGTCATGCTTCAGGTGCATATCGACGTCGTAACGGCCGCCATGCGCGGCGGCGATTTCGGCGATGGTACGATCGACCTGCCTCGGCTCGGTGTTCCTTGGCGCGACACGCACGATGCAGCCATTAGGCATCGTTTCCATCGCCTCGCCTCTACCGATGTTGATCCAATGGCTCTTACCGTCGACGGCGTCGACGATCATGTAATGGCGGTCATTGATCTCGTCGGCCAGTCCACGCGCGACAACGCGACCGACGAGAGACTGGACGGGCTCGCCGGATCGATCGTGGATCACCCAGTCGGCGGCCCTGCGGGCAAGCCCCTTGCCGGTCAGTTCGCGGTGCATGGTCTTGATGATGTCGCCGCGTTCGCCGGTGCGGCGCAGCGTGGCTTCGAGCTCATCGTCGAGGCGCCAGGAGCCAGCGCCGACCTCCGCGGCCAGACCCATCCGCTCGAGCTTGCGCAGCCGTCCCTGGTGCAGCGTCTGGCGAATGGCGTCGGGACCGCCCGGCGAGACCAGGCCGTCATCATCCCGAATGCTGAGCAGCCGACGGTCGATGCTGGTAAAGCGTTCCTGCTCGATTTCCTGGCGCAGGCGCTGCTCGATCTCGCGATCGGTGCGTGGACCAAGATCGAGGCTGACCAGCTCGGCGGCGCGCTCGCGGATGCCGCTCGAAATATACTCACGCGCGATGACGAGATTGTCGCCGCGGTCGTCCTTGCCGCGAACGATGATATGGCTGTGCGGATGGCCGGTGTTGAAATGGTCGACGGCCACCCAGTCGAGCTTCGTGCCGAGGTCTTCTTGCATCTGCGCCATAAGGCGCCGGGTGAGCGGCTTGAGGTCCTCGTACTCGATGCCGTCCTCGGGTGCCACGATAAAGCGGAACTGATGCCGGTCGCCGTTTGCGCGATCGAGGAACGCCTTGCCGTCGACGCGGTCGCTGTCGGCGCCATAGAGCTCGCCAGGTTCGCCCTCGCGGGTGACGCCGTCGCGCTGCAGATAGCGCAGGTGCGCACGCGCCCCGTCCGCGCCCTTGCCGGCGAGCTTGACGATCCGCGCCTTGACGAC
>NZ_RZSJ01000379.1:0-6077 GCF_003998025.1 Mesorhizobium sp. M8A.F.Ca.ET.021.01.1.1 | reverse complement strand
ATAGAGGCAAGCAACGTAGCGGTGCCGGCAATATCTCTCACGATCCCATCCTTCCCAAGTCCGTCTTGTCATAGAAACGTTTCCTGGTTCGCGAGGTTCCGCTGCAGGCACTGCAATGTCGTCTAACCAACTCTACTGCTTCGGCGGCTGGGGCGGCACTTCGCCAGGCTTGATTACCGGTGTGTTGCCTTCATCGGGCGCCGGCGCGGCCATGCCTTGGTCGCCGGTAGCCGGCGGCTTCAACACGCCGCCGCAATCACTGAGCTTTTCGCTCAGGTCGCCGCTGCCGGACTGCTGCTTGCCGCCTTGATCCGTCTGCACCCGGCATTTGTCGCCCTGCTGGTTCGGTATCTGCTGAGCCGTCTGTGCCGCGGCCGGCATCGCCACGGCCAGCATCGTGGCGCATGATGCTATGGCGAGAGCTTTCATCTCGGCCTCCTTCGTTGAACAGCCGCCCGCGGCGGCCTTTCCTTCACTGGGACAACGCCCGTCGGCCCGAAAGGTTGGCCCAATGGGTTGGCGAAGAGGGCCTGCCTCTGGGGCCGGAGCGGCTGTCTGTCGCCCTCACTCCAAGGCCGGCCCTGGGTTCGAGGCGGTGCAGCAGCCCTGCCACGATCAGCACGATCAGCATGGCGAACCCGGCCAGAGGCCAAGGCCGCGGGGGACGCCGATCGCGCCGGCGAGCCACCTTCGCGGCGCAAAGAGCCGGCGCTTGCACAAAAGGCGCTGCAACCAACTCCATTCTCCAGCCGTTGCCTGTGCCGGAGGCCGGCCATGTTCGAGCATTTCCAGCCTATCGACGTCGACGTTGGGGACGCCAGCATCTTCGTGCGCCGCTCCGGTGGCGGACCGGCGGTGCTTTTGCTGCACGGCTTTCCGCAAACCCATCTGATGTGGCGCGATGTTGCACCGGCGCTCGCCGAACGTTTCACCGTCATCTGCGCCGACCTGCGCGGCTATGGCCGCAGCGCCTGCCCGGCATCGAGCGCCGATCACGCGCCCTATGCCAAGCGGGCCATGGCATCCGACATGGTGGCGATGATGGCGGAACTCGGCTTTACCAGCTTCATGGTCGCCGGCCATGATCGCGGCGGGCGTGTCGCCTACCGCCTGGCGCTCGACCATCCCGACCGTATCAAAAAACTCGCCGTGCTCGACATCGTGCCCACGGCCGATGCCTGGGACCGGGCCGATGCCCGGCTGGCCCTTGGTTACTGGCCGTGGTCCCTGCTGGCGCAGCCCGCGCCCTTGCCGGAAAAGATCCTGGCGGGCGCCCCAGACGCCATCGTCGACAATGCGCTGGGCGGCTGGGGTTCGTCGTCCGATGTCTTTCCGGCCGGCATCCGCCGGGCCTATGTCGATGCCTTGCGCGACCCCGCCCACATCCACGCGATCTGCGAGGAATACCGGGCGGCGGCAACGCTCGACCGCGAACACGACCGGGCGGACAAAGCCGCCGGCCGGCGCATCGCCTGCCCGGTCCTGGCACTGTGGAGCGGGCAAGGCGCGCTGGCCCAATGGTATGCCGGCGAAGGCGGACCGCTGGCGTTATGGCGGAACTGGGCTGATGACGTGCGTGGCCGCGCTATGTCAGGCGGGCATTTCTTCCCCGAGGAAATGCCCGGGCAAACGGCTGGCGCGCTGATCGATTTCTTCGGCGAGGTCAAGGCCGGTGCCGGTTAGCCACCGCCCCGGTTAGCCACTGCCAGTCACCTCGGATCAGCCGACTGATTGCTCCGCTGTATCGTCGCCGTCGGGTTCACCAGGCCGGAAAGGATCGGATCTTCGCGGACACTCCTCGAAACGATGGTAGCGGCCGCCGCAGAAGGAACAGCACATCGCCTCACGGCCCTCGTTTCCGGGCCACCATTGCGGTGTTTCGTAGGGTTTCCTGCCGTCCATGCCCAGCAATGCGCGACGCCCGATTTGGTTGCGCGGAACCCAACAGACACGAAAGCGGTTGTGTGCGACAATGCAAGCGGCCATTCCAGCGCCAATCCGGACCGGCCGCATGTGCAATTCAGTCAAACCAAAGAGAACCCTCATGTCCGCTCGCGTTCTGACCTTGTTGATGGCCATCGGCGCCGTGCTCGCGACGACCGGCCTGGCCGATGCCCGTCCCGACAGCCGCTCCATGAGTTGCGGCGAGATTCGCGCCATGATCCAGAGCCATCGCGCCGTGGTGCTGACCACCGGCCGCAACACCTATGACCGCTATGTCAGGCAGTTCGGCAACGAGTGCGACTGGCCTGACGTCCCGATGTCGGCCTATATCCCGTCCCGCGACGGTACCTGCCCGGTCCATCGCTGCCAGGACCCGGGCGTCGATTTCCCGAATTGACGGCCGGTGGTCCGAATTGACGGCAAGCCGCAAGGACGCCATAACGTCCCGCCTTTCCCGCTTCGTCTAATGGTAGGACAGCGCCCTTTGAAGGCGTGAATCGTGGTTCGAGCCCATGAGCGGGAACCAAACAAAACCAATGACTTAGATGCAATTTTTGACGTATCGTCGAATATGCATCGATCCCCCGAAGGCCGCCACAGATGGCCTTTTGGGAACTTCCTCGACACGACGACGTTGCGCCTTTTTCGAACGAAGGAGGTTGTCATGGACTGGAATCGCGTCGAGGGAAACTGGAAGCAAGTGAAGGGCAAGGTCAAAGAACAGTGGGGAAAACTCACCGACGATGATCTCGATCGCATCGCCGGCAAACGCGATCAGCTCGAAGGCAAGATCCAGGAGCGCTACGGCATCGAAAAGGATCGCGCCCGTCGGGATATCGATGACTGGTATAGCAGGCAGGGCTGGTAGGAAAGGCACCGTGAATCCAGCCTTCGTCTTCGGCATGCACAGGACTCGCGCAACCTTCCCCGGCCTCCGAAAGCGATGGCCCGCGCCACCCAACTCTGACGCGGGCCGACCAAAGGTCTTGGAGGGACGTTGGTCAGCAGTCGACCCCGGCTGCCGATGATTCAATCAGCGTGCGCTAAAATAGTTCCAACTTTCGAGGCTCCATACTCATGCAACAAAGCCTGGCAAACCACGTCGTCACCATCTGGAGACTAAGCCGCGGCCAGCCGGCCGACCAACGCGATTTGCGTCAACTCTTCTGGCTCAAGCCAAGCCACGAGCCGTTGGCCAGCGTTATTGAATTTCCGTGCCTTAAATGAAAGGCCCGCCGCGTGGCCCCCCGCGACGGGCCCTGGGCGTGGCTACATCCTAAAGAATCGACCACGATATCATTAACGCCCGCCTCCAAAGAATGTTCCAGGCATGAAAAAGCCCGCCGGGCGAAACCGGCGGGAAGAGACAGAAGTGCTAGGGATCTACCCAGCATAGGGTCAACGGGTGGCGGCAGGGTTGGTTGCGGACGGGAAATGACGCGGCCAATGTCGCGCAAGGACACCTCCTTTCGGATGACTTCGTTCTTATTGGAAGGCGGGGCATAGTCGGCCCAGCCCGGCAGGACCCCGTGGCCCCCCACAGGTACCGGCCGGCTAGGCTCGGCGCTCCCCTCCAAACTCCGGCGCCGAGCCGCCGCATTCCCGGCCCCCCGATCATACGAACCGCGAAGCGTAAAACTGTAGCCCGCCAGCGGAGCACTCGGCCAAGACCGCCAGTCAGTCTTTGCTACTGTTCCTCCGCCGATCGATCGCGCCATAATCAGGGATGCAGGTGAAGAACACCGGCCGCTGACCCCTGCCTGCACGCTTGCACAGATCGCACCGGAACACTTTCACCAAGTCGTTATGCATGGCGCCGTGGTCGAGCCCCAGGCGGGCGCCCAGCGCTTGCAAGTCGATCTGGAGGGAATGATTGCACATCGGATGCCCGCAGGTGACGTAGAACGTCTCGCGGTTGCGAATGGCATCGGCAATGGTTTTGGACATGGTGCGGCCTCAGATTGCAGAAATCGCCGCGCGAGGAATATATTCCTATCGGTTGACTTGGCAAGGGCGGAGCCGGTGGCCATCAACAACGTTCTGACGCATGCTCAAGAAAATCGCTTTGCCGCGGCCTTCATGTCGCCGCCTCCTCGGCTGACGCAAACATTCTCCGTGGATCAACCGCCACGCAAGCCTCCGGCTCATGGGCCAATCAGGGAACAACTTCCATCCCGCGCGAGTTGTTGAGCCGGGAGGACGCGGATCATGATAAGGTGGCCATTGTCATGCAACACATCGATGACACCAAAAAGCTGGTTGACCGCTTGGATGAAACGGAGCGTCGCATCAAGGAAACTCAGGAAGTCATCGAGGGGAACCGTCGGCTTATAGAGCGGTCCCGTGAAATTCTTTCCAATGTAGCGAGCGCTGCAGCGCTTCGCGGCTTAGGCTAGTATCTGGACCTGAGAGTGTGTCCGCGCTGAGGCGGGGATAAACCAGCACACGGGGCATTTGTGCTGAGCATCGTAAGCCGCCGGGAGGAACTCCAGCTTGGCCCGGCTGCCGGTAGTCCTTAAAACCCCCGCGACGACATGCGATCGGGTATGTGGTTCGAGTCGATGAACGGGAACCAGGCAGAAAACCGCAAGCGAACTCTCTGAACGGAATCAGGCCGGATCGCTTCAGATCCGCTACCGATCGGCCAATCGGGATACAGGTAGGATGTCGGCCGGTGCCCTGCCTGCTAGGACCGCTCGCACCGGAAAATCCAAGTCATCGTGCCTCCGTAGTCCAGCCCCAGGCGGGCGCCTGGGGCCTTGGATGAACAATTCAGAATGGCAGGAGGACGGCGACTTCCGCCCTGGACCCCGTCGCGATTGACGGCCAGTTAACGTTACGTTAACTTTATTTTAGATTACACTAAAATAGGTGGCTCTAATGAAAATGGCTCTCGTTTGCCTGGCGCTTGTCCTCGCCGGTTCAAGTGTCGCTGCGGCGCACGAAAAGAAGGCAAAAGTCACTGCTGCGAACACATGCGCTGGTCTATCGATCAAGGCGGCAGTGGCGGCAAAATTGGATTGCACCGCAACCGGAACAGCAACGTCGACCCAGACCGACGCAGCGAATACCAAGCCGCGCCTCGGGTACCAGAACGCTTGGACGATATCCTCGTTTGGCCTTTGATGTTCCGGCGTTTGGTCTACCCAAAGGCGCGGACCGGGCCGGGCCTTTAAGCGCGGTCGCATCCCTGGCCAAGCAGTTTCGATTGCAGGCGTCGAATACCTTTGGAAGAAGCGCAGCCGAATGCCCACGGGGCGGTGCTCGATCCCCGGCATGAAACCTTGCGGCCCGTTGCACGTTGTCGGCCAACAGGAGAGTTTCATGGACCCGGCAACCGCGGCGGTGATGATCATGCTTTCATGCAACGCATCGCTCTGCCGGCCCATGGAGTCGCAGCCCGTCGCCTATTCCTCGCTCGAGGAATGCCAAGCGGCCCTTGCAGTCAGATTGGCACCGTGGCCGGGCGGCGAAATGGTCGGCCGATGCAAGCAGGTCGACCGGACGGCGACCGGCTCGATTCCCCCGGAAGGCTATGCCGCGGTTCAAGTCACGCGTGGGGTGGGCCGCGATGCGGTCACCACCAACTACTTCGTTCCGAGAGCCTACTAGAAGCCTGGAAGCCGTCGGACCGCCCGTTGGCCGCCAGGCGGACATCGGGCAGGTCACTCGGTTTGCCCCGGCCCTCCTGAAACCATTTCACGGACCCCGCGTTGACGACCGGGCACCGCCAGCCACAGGAGACATTCCGTGACCGTCAATTGCCGCATATCCATCGACAACCGGCCGGACGCCACCAACGCCACCTTCCAGGCCGTGCCGCGCATTGGAGAGAGTGTTTCCCTGTCGGTCGACGGAAGCCCGCAGGATTTGCGGGTCTCGCGTGTCGTGCATGTGCCCAACGGCGGCCTGGAAGGCGCCGCGATCATCGTCGAGGTGACGACCAACATCGTCTAGGCCTTGTTTTGCCGGGAGATGCCGGGCCGAGCCTCACGCGACAGTGATCGGCTGATATGAAACCTCGCGCGGCCACGCGCGTTCCATGCGCAACATGGTCGAGGTTCCAATGCAAACCGCGTGGTTCTCCAAGCCCGTCGTGGTTTCGGTCGGCGTCACCGGAGCCACCCGCAACC
>NZ_RZSJ01000378.1:0-6078 GCF_003998025.1 Mesorhizobium sp. M8A.F.Ca.ET.021.01.1.1 | reverse complement strand
CTGCGGATCAGCGCCGGATCAATGCCGGCCACCTGGGCCGCCGAGGCGTCCAGCCGGCTTGAGATATCCTCGAGCCGGCTTTCCAGCCCGCGGATCGCCGCCTCGCCGGCGGGATCGGGAGCGCGCGTTTCCATGCGCTTGGCCAGCGCGGTGAAGCGGGCATCGATGGCGTCCATGATGCCGGCGCTGTCGACCTGCGGCATGCTGCGCTGGTCCAGCCGGTCGGCAACCTCGTCCAGCCGGCGCTCGAGATCGCGAAACAGCATGTTGCCCTGTTCGATGGCGTCGCCCTGGCGACGCTCCATCATGCCCGACAGCACGTCGAAGCGCTGCTCCAGCCCGTGGAAGATGTAGTCGGCGTCGGGCATGGCCGGCGCCTGATCGATCTTGTCTGCGATCAGCGCGATCTGCTTGGCGAGCCGTTCCATCGCCTGCTCGGGCAGGTTGGCGCGGCCGGCGAGGTCATCGACCCGGCTCGACAGTGTGTTCAGCCGGTCGATCACGACATTGCCGGGACGGTCCTGCGCCACTTCCTCGATCTGCTGCGCGAGCGAGTCGATCCGCTTCTCGATGCGCTCGAAGGCTTCGTGGTCGATTGAATTCGCCTGTGCGGCGACTGTCGAGGCCACGATGGCGCGGGAAATCTCGTCCAGCCGCTCGTCGATCATGGCCAGCGTGCCGCCGCCGCGATTGTCCTGCTGGCTGGCGAAATGGTCGACCGCGCCGGCCAGCGTGCGGACCTTTTCCTCCAGCGAGCGCAGCGACAGCGATTCCGGCAGGTTGTTGACGGCGTTGCTGATCTGCTCCAGCCGGTCGGTCAAGGCCGCGAGGGCGGGATCGTCGGAGCGCTTGCGCTGGTCGGCGTCGACGCGGTCCTCGAAAGCCGTCCAGCGGCGGTCGAAATCGTCCCAGCGGCGGTCGACCTTCTGCACGCTCTCCTCGCGCGCCAGCGTGTCGAGCGCGGCCTTGACCTGCTCGAGCTCCAGCCGCAGCAGGTTGACGCTCCTGTCGTCACTCTTCTCCGACAGCGATTTGATGGCGCCGGAGAGCCGCTCGAATTCCACGCCGAGTTCGGCGCTGCCCTTGCCTGTCGCGCCGGGCTTGGCGTTCGCCTGGAAGGCGCGGTCGATGTCCTTGCGCAGCGCGTCGAATTCGCGCTGCAGCCCTGAAGTCACCTGGTGGCGCAGTTCCTCGCGCATGCCGCGCAGCTCGCCGGCGATCTTGCCGACCATGGCGACGCTGTCTTCCTGGCCGCGCACGCGGTCGATGTCGCGCGCGATCGCCTGATAATTCTGGTCGAAGGCGGGCGAAGGCGCCGGGTTCTGCGCACGCGGTGCCGGCTGCGGATCCTCATACCAGCGCTGCTGGGCTGTCGGCTGTGCGGCGGGATAACGCGGATCGGTGGCGGGGTAGCGCGGATCGGCGCCATATTGGCGAGGAACGGGCCGTGCCGTCGCGTCCTCACGCGTCTGCCCCAGGCGCTGCTCCAGGGTCTCCAGCGAGCGGTTCAGCTGCTCGAGCGTTGTCTGCGGCTTGCGCTGCCTGCCGGCATTGAGTGTATCGAGGTAGGACCGCTTGCTGTTCATCGGTGCGTCCGTCTTTCAGATTGGCCGGCTTGCGACCAGCTCCCCAAGTCCCTGCCGGAACGAGGCGACCGCGCTTGCATGCCACGGTGGAAGACAAGCTTCCCGGGTTTCACCCGCGCTCCGAAAAACCGTGAAAATTCGATACAGGATAACCACGGGTAGCCGACACGCGCACATTTCGCCCAACGTGGTAAACAACGCGTTAACCAAGCTTAAGAAGTTGCAAGGAAGTTGGCTGTCGCGACTTCCGGTGCGGCATAAAGCACCGTTCTCAGAACGCCCTTGCGTCATGAGGCGGCTATCGGTATAGAATTGACGTAAACGTAAATGGCGCATCAGCTGTGCTGTTTTGCGATTTGTTTGTCGAAACCACGGCCGGAAGCACGCCCCCGCTTCCAGTCAGGCGACGCATGGTCCAGGACCGCGACGCCACCAGACGGGGAAGCCAGTGACCATGAAACTTATCTCGGCCGGCGAGACCGCGGCCAATACCAATAATGCATCCGTCGAAGCCGGCGAGGATCTCTCCCGCATCGGCGAAATGGCCAAAAAATACGGCGTGACGCTGCGCACGCTGCGTTTCTACGAGGACAAGGGCCTGCTCAACCCGCAGCGCGACGGTTCGACCCGTCTCTATACGCGCCGCGACAAGGCCAGGCTGAAGCTGATCCTGCTCGGCCGCAAGGTCGGGTTCTCGTTGCGCGACGTCAAGCAGATGATGGACCTCTACGATCCGACCGGTTCCAACACCAAGCAGTTGCGCCTGGCGCTGGACAAGTCGGAGAAGCAGCTCGCTCGCCTGCAGAAGCAGCGGGCGCTGATCGACGACGCCATCAATGAGCTCAGCGGCTCGATGTCGGCGGTACGTCAGATGTTGGCCGAGCGTTCGGCGCCGCAGGCGAGCGTCGCCAGCTAAGCCAGTCTGCTCACGCCGACCTGTCGGCCCTTCACTATCAAAGCCGCGTGGCCATGCCGCGCGGCTTTTCGCTATCTTTGGCCCGCTGTTTCATCCTGGCTTGCGCGATGCCGCAACGCTAGGCTCCGCGCGCCTGGCGGCGGAAATCTTGTCGCATCGAAAATATTGACGTTTACGCAAACGTCAATATTTGCTATTGCGGCTTCGACATTGGCCCGCTTGCCGCGCACGGCTTGATTTCGAGGCCTAATCCGCATGGTGGAGGAAAAGCATGCCGATCTACAGGGCCCCGGTCCAGGACACGCTGTTCGTGCTCAACGAAGTGCTGGGCTGTCAGCGCTATTCGAATCTTCCCGGATTCGCCGACGCAACGCCCGACGTGCTGGAGGCAATTCTCGCCGAAGGGGCCAAGCTCGCCGAGAACGTCATGCATCCGCTCAATCGTGTCGGCGACATGGAAGGCTGCGTGCGCCATGACGACGGCTCGGTGACCACGCCCAAGGGCTTCAAGGAAGCGTTCGACCAGTATCGCGAAGGCGGCTGGATGGGTCTGGCGGCCCCCGTCGAGTTCGGCGGCCAGGGCCTGCCCTATGCCGTACACACGGCGGTGGCCGAATACATGGTGTCGGCCAACATGTCGCTGATGATGTATCCCGGCCTGACCCAGGGCGCGATCGCCGCCATCATCACCCACGGCACCGACGAGCAGAAGGCGACCTGGCTGCCCAGGATGGTCGAGGGCACCTGGACCGGCACCATGAACCTGACCGAGCCGCATTGCGGCACCGATCTCGGCCTGCTGCGCACCAAGGCGGTGCCGAACGGCGATGGCACCTACAAGATTTCAGGCCAGAAGATCTTCATCTCGGCCGGTGAGCACGACATGTCGGACAACATCGTCCATCTGGTGCTGGCCCGCATCGAAGGCGCACCCGAAGGCGTCAAGGGCATCTCGCTGTTCATCGTGCCGAAGCTCAAGCTCGACGCCTCGGGCAATCCGGGGACAAGAAACACCGTTTCCTGCGGTTCCATCGAGGAGAAGATGGGCATCCATGGCAACTCGACCTGCGTCATGAATTATGACGAGGCCGAAGGTACGCTGCTGGGCGAGGCCAATGGCGGCTTGAAGGCGATGTTCACGATGATGAACGAGGCCCGTCTCGGCGTCGGCCTGCAGGGCCTTTCACTGTCGGAGATCGCCTACCAGAACGCCGTCGCCTACGCCAAGGACCGTTTGCAGGGCCGCTCGCTGTCAGGCCCGAAGGCGCCGGACAAGAAGGCCGACCCGATCATCGTTCATCCCGACATCCGCCGCTCGCTGATGACCATGAAGGCTTTCAACGAAGCCGGCCGCGCGCTGGCGCTGTGGACTGCCATCAAGTCCGACATCGCGCACCGCTCCGCCGACGACAAGGACCGCCAGGCGGCCGACGATTACACTGGCTTGATGACGCCGGTGGTCAAGGGCGTGCTGACCGACAAGGGCTTCGACCACGCTGTCATGGCGCAGCAGGTGTTCGGCGGCCATGGCTATATCGAAGAGCACGGCATGAGCCAGTTCGTGCGCGATGCCCGCATCGCCATGATCTATGAAGGCGCCAACGGCATCCAGGCGCTCGACCTCGTCGGCCGCAAGCTCGGCTTGAATGGCGGCCGCGCCATCCAGGCCTTCTTCAAGGAGGTCGGCGAATTCTGTGAGGAAAACCGCGTTGATGAGAAGATGGCGCCCTTCACCAAGGGTCTGAAGAAGGGACTCAACGATTTGCAGGCGGCGACGATGTGGCTGCTGCAGAACGGCATGGCCAAGCCCGACAATGCCGGTGCGGCCTCGACCGACTACATGCATCTCTTCGGCCTCGTGGCGCTGGGTTACATGTGGGCGCAGATGGCCAAGGCGGCTCAGGGCAAGACCGGCGCCAACGGTTCCCAATCTTCCTCTAAAAACAACGTGGCTTTCTACGACAACAAGGTCGTGACGGCGCGCTTTTTCATGGAACGGATCATGCCGGAAACCTCGGCGCACCTCGCCCGTATTTCGAGCGGCGCCGATACGCTGATGGCCCTGCCGGCGGAAGCGTTCTAAACTCGGTCCCGCTAGCCTTCTATCTGTCGATACGCGGAGGAAATCGTGGCGACAAATCCCGCCGAAGTGCTCTCCTTGCCGAAACCAGCCTGGGCGGCCGACGAGGTCGGCATGCTCTACGACATGGCTACACGCTTCATGTCGGAGGAGATCGCACCGCGCTACGACGAGTTCGAGAAGAACGAGATGGTCGACCGCGAAAGCTGGCTGAAGGCCGGTTCCGCCGGCCTGCTCTGCGCCTCGATGCCGGAGGAATATGGTGGCTCGGGCGGCACCTTCGCGCATGAGAGCGCCATCATCGAGGCGATCGGCCATGTCGGCGTCGACGGTTTCGGCATCGGCCTGCACAATTCGATCGTGGCACCCTACATCCTTCACTACGGTTCGGAGGAGCAGAAGAAGAAATGGCTGCCCAAGCTCGCCACCGGCGAACTGATCGGCGCCATTGCCATGACAGAGCCCGGCGCCGGCTCCGACCTGCAAGGTGTCAAGACCCGTGCCGAGAAGGACGGCAACCAGTACAAGATCAACGGTTCCAAGACCTTCATCACCAACGGCCAGCTGGCGAACTTCATCATCGTCGTCACCAAGACCGATCCGGAGAAGGGCGCCAAGGGTACCTCGCTGATGATCGTCGAGACCGATGAGGTCGAAGGTTTTCAGCGCGGCCGCAACCTCGACAAGATCGGGCTGAAGGCCAACGACACCTCGGAACTGTTCTTCAACGATGTGCGTGTGCCGACCGCCAACCTGCTCGGCCATGAGGAGGGACAGGGCTTCGTCCAGCTCATGCAGCAATTGCCGCAGGAGCGGCTGCAGATCGGCACCGGGGCGATCGCCATGATCGAGCGGGCCCTGGCGCTGACCATCGACTACGTCAAGGAGCGCAAGGCCTTCGGCAAGGCGATCATCGACTTCCAGAACACCCAATTCAAGCTGGCCGAGCTGAAGACCGAGGCCACCATCGGCCGCGTCTTCTACAATGACTGCGTCACCCGTCACATCAATGGCGGCCTCGATCCGGTCACGGCCTCGATGGCCAAGTACTGGCTCTCCGACCTGCAGGGCAAAGTCGTCGACGAATGCCTTCAATTGCACGGCGGCTATGGCTACATGAATGAATATCCGATCGCCCGCATGTTCCGCGACGCTCGCGTCCAGCGCATCTACGGCGGCACCAACGAGATCATGAAATTGCTGATCGGACGCTCGCTCTGAGCAGCTCTCTTCAGCGAACCCAAGGAGCATGAAAATGGCCGAAGCTTATGTCTATGACGCCGTGCGCACGCCGCGCGGCAAGGGCAAGAAGGACGGATCGCTGCACGAGGTGCCGGCGGTGCGGCTCGCCGCCAGGACGCTCGAGGCACTGCGCGACCGCAATGGGCTGGACACCGGCACGGTCGACGACATCATCTTCGGCTGCGTCGACCCGGTCGGCGAGGCGGGCTCCGTCATTCCGCGCGCCGCCGCCTTCGAGGCCGGCTACGACACCA
>NZ_RZSJ01000377.1:0-6084 GCF_003998025.1 Mesorhizobium sp. M8A.F.Ca.ET.021.01.1.1 | reverse complement strand
TGTAGAGAATGCGCAGGCTGAGCCGCAGCGGCCCGAAATGCCAGGAGGTCGATTCCTTGCCCCTGAAGACCGAAACGGCAATGGTCTTGATGTATTTGAAATCCTTGTTGAATTCAGCGACGTTGTCGATCCGGTGCTTGCCGTACCATTGATAGACATACATGCCACGCCGGCCGGTGCCGAAATTGGCGTCGATGTCGGCGATGATCTCGTCCTTGCGCGCCTTGAAGACATCAAGGACCTCGTTGACCTCACGCTGATAGTCGGCGGGAAACTGCTCCAGCTTCCACACGCCCGGATTTCTGTAGCACAGAAGATCGACCAGCAGGTTGAAGGGTGAGAGCAACCAGGTGAAGAGCCCGTTGCCAAGGAAGTAGCCGCTGAACAGCGCCAGATCCTTCCTGTTGTTGCGCAGCACGTCGATCAGGCCACAGACGATGAAGATCGTCGTCAGGATCGGGATGAAATAAAAGCCAAGGGCGAGAAGCGGGATGGCAATGGCGAATTTGCGAAGGGTTTTGCGAAGGGTTTTTGTCATTTTTCCACGCGCGACGCGCGATCCTGTTGCGAATGAGGTGCCCAAATCATGGCAACGGCCACCGCCCGACCGTGCGCCTTGATAAGGTTTTTTGGGTCACCGCACAACGGCCATGGTATCCCGCCGGGCTGGCTGCCTTGGTGGAGCCTGCCGGGCTGTCAATGCACCGCCGGCAAGCCAAGCTCGTCCCATTTGTCCCTGGCCACGGGATCGCCGACCAGAAACTCAAAGCCGATGACACTTTCGCCGTCCTGCGCGAGCTGGCATTTGAACTTCAGACTGTACCAGTTTTTACCGCTGCGAAAAGCCGCACCATCGGCGGCGATCGTCGTGCCGGTGATCTTTTCCTCGGCGGTTGCGTAGGGCACCACTCGCTCCGGCTGGAAATCCGCGCGCCATTGGCGGATCTGATCCATGGCCTCCAGATTGCAAAGCTGCACCATGCGCTCGTCGGACGCGAAGGTCTCGAGATCGGCGCGGGCCTGCTTGCTGCGCGGGTCGGCGAGCGTCTTGGCCGACAGCATCCGCGTCGGGTGAATCATGGCCGGCGCGACGGGAGACCGGGGAGCGCTTGGCGTCGGCGCAGGGGCCGCGGGTATGGGTGCGCCGGGCCCCTCGGCGGGCGGTGAAGGGGGTCTTGTCGAAGCCTCGAACTGCTGTGGCGTCAGGATGGCGACCGACACGCGCTCCTCCTCCTCACGCCGGTTCGGGGGCTTCGGCAGTGGCATCAACATAACCGTGGCGGCGAGCAGCGCGTGCAGGAGAACCGAAGTGGAAATCCCCCAAGGCGAGGCCTCGTTTCGCACCGCCAAGGCCACCGGACTCCGCAAACCGGCTATTCCCGCTCTTTGCGCAGCTTTGCCCAGTAGTCGAGCCGCTTCCTGATATCGCGCTCGAAACCACGTTCAGGCGGATCGTAGAAGGTCTGTCGACCCATTTTTTCGGGAAAATAATCCTGGCCTGAAAAGGCGTCCGGCTCATCATGGTCGTAACGGTAGCCGGCGCCGTAATCCTCCTCTTTCATCAGCTTGGTCGGCGCGTTGAGGATATGCTTGGGCGGCAGCAGCGAGCCATGTTCCTTCGCGGCCCGCGTGGCTGCCTTGAAGGCCGTATAGACGGCGTTGGATTTCGGCGCGGTGGCGAGATAGACGGTGGCCTCGGCGAAAGCGAGCTCGCCCTCGGGAGAGCCGAGATAGTCATAGGCATCCTTGGCGGCGTTGGCGACGACCAGTGCCTGCGGATCGGCCAGCCCGATGTCCTCCATCGCCATACGCACCAGCCGGCGGCCAAGATAGAGCGGATCCTCGCCGGCATCGAACATGCGCGCCAGATAGTAGAGCGCGGCATCCGGATCCGAGCCGCGCACCGACTTGTGCAGCGCCGAGATCAGATTGTAATGGCCATCCTGGCCCTTGTCGTAGATTGGCGCACGGCGCTGGACGATGCGCTGCAGCCCTTCGGGATCGAATATCTCGCCAGGCTTGGCTGCACGCCAGACTTCCTCGGCCAATGTCAGCGATGCACGTCCGTCGCCATCGCTCATGCGGATCAGCATCGCCCGCGCCTCGTCATCGAGCGGCAGCGCCCTGCCCTCCGTCTCCTCCGCCCTTATCATCAGCTTGGCGATGCTGTCTTCGCCGAGCGAATGGAAGACCATGACCCGTGCGCGCGACAACAAGGCCGCGTTGAGTTCGAAGGATGGATTTTCGGTGGTGGCGCCAACCAGGACCACCGTCCCATCCTCCATGACGGGGAGGAAAGAATCCTGCTGGGCGCGGTTGAAGCGGTGAATCTCGTCGACGAAGAGCAGCGTCTGGCGCCCGTTGGCGCGGCGCAGCTTGGCCGCCTCGAACACTTTCTTCAGATCGGCGACGCCGGAAAACACGGCCGATATCTGCTCGAACGCAAGACTGGTTTCGCCGGCAAGCAGCCTTGCCACCGTGGTCTTGCCGGTGCCGGGCGGACCCCAGAAGATCATCGACCCCAGCGAACCGGAACCGATCAGCCGGGTCAGCGCGCCATCGGGACCCGTCAGATGCTCCTGGCCGACGACCTCGCCAAGGTTTTTCGGCCGCAGCCTGTCGGCCAGCGGCCGCCCGGGCGGCACCTTTTCCGGTTCATCGACACTGAACAGATCGGCCATGCACTTCTTTTGGTTTGGAGCGCGATCCTTCAGATCGAACTCAGTAACGCAACACCTGGCGCAGTATCTGCCCGCCGCGCTCGACGGTAAAGCGCCACCAGCGCGTATCCTGCTGGGCTACCTGCGCCAGCGTTGCGGCGGTGTCGATGCTGGTGCCGTTGACCTCGCGCACGATGTCGCCCGGCTGGAAACCGAAATCGGCGGCCGGCGAATCACGGTTGATGTCGATCACCGTCACGCCCTTGAGGTCCGTGCGCAGGCCGAGCTTCTGGGCAAGCCGCGGCGACAGTTCCGAGACCTTGGCGCCCGAGAACGGGCTGCGGCCATGCAGCATCACTTCCGAGGCTTTCGCACCCTCCGGCGCCCGCTCCAACGCGATATCCATCGCTGCCTGCTGGCCCTTGGTCAGGATCGCGAAATTCGCCTTGGCGCCGATCGACAGCGTCGCCATGCGATAGTCGAGCGCCTCGATGCTCTCGACCGGCTTGCCATTGATCTGCAGCACGACATCGCCCGGCTTCAGTCCTGCCTTGCCGGCGGGGCCTGTCGCGTCGACGGACGAGACCAGCGCCCCGGTCGGCTTTTCCATGCCGAGCGATTCGGCGATCTGCGGCGTCACCGCTTCGAACTCGGCGCCGATATAGGGCCGTTCGAAGAAATCGAGGCCGGCCTTGGCGGCATCGGCGAAAGCCCGCACCATGTTGGCTGGGATCGCAAAGCCGATACCGATCGAGCCGCCGCTGCGGCTGTAGATGGCGGTGTTGATGCCGACCAGTTGGCCGCCCATGTTGATCAGCGCGCCGCCGGAATTACCGGGATTGATGGCGGCGTCGGTCTGGATGAAATAGCCCGAGTCCGAGACGCCGATATGGCTGCGCGCAAGGGCGGAAACGATGCCGCTGGTGGTGGTCTGGCCGACGCCGAAGGGATTGCCGATGGCCAGCACCAGGTCGCCGACTTCGAGCGCGTCGGAATCGCCGATGGCGATCACCGGGAACGGCTTGTCGGACTCAATCTTGAGCACGGCAAGGTCGAGCGTTTCGTCCTTCAGCATCACCTTGCTGGCGAATTCACGGCCATCGGCGGTCGCCACCTTGACCTCGTCGGCGTCCTTGATGACGTGAAAATTTGTGACGATGACACCGCTCGGATCAACGAGCACACCCGAGCCCAGGGAAGACTGAGCACGCGGCTGGGCGCGGCCGAAAAACTCCTCGAAGAACGGATCGCCTTCGAAAGGCGATGTCACCTTGGCTGTCTGCGAGGCATAGACATTGACCACGGCCGGCGCGGTCTGCTTGACCAGAGGCGCGAACGACAATTGCACTTCCTCACGACCGAACGGCACGCGCTTGTCCGGGCCTGAAGTGGCATTCTCGCCTTCAACGCCATGCAGCAGGTCGGTCAGCACATCGGAGAGCCCCGGATCGGCGGGCTTGGCGGCGTCCTCGGCCAGCGCCTGCCGGACTGCCGGTGCGGCTGCGAACACCATGAAGGCGCAAAGCAGAACAAGGGACAGTCTTTTGGCGAGCATTCTCGAATCCTCCAAGGCGAGTTCGGGCGCATTGTCCCGACGAATGTGCAAAATGAAAGGCTAAGCCGCTGAAATCCGATTATTTTCGCGCCAATCAATAGTTTTGGGCACGGCTTGGCGCGCACAGAATATGAAAAAGGGGCCCGCAGGCCCCTTTAATTCAATCTGGAAAGGACGAAGCCTTATGCGGCCGCGGCTTCGTCCGTGCCTTCCGCCTCAAGGCGGGCGCGGTCGCCGGCGCCCTTGGCGTCGGTGTCGCGGTCGACGAACTCGATGACGGCCATCGCGGCATTGTCGCCGTGACGGAAGCCCGCCTTCATGATGCGCAGGTAGCCGCCGTTGCGGGTGGCGTAGCGCGGGGCGATGGTGTCGAACAGGCGCTTGACGACGCCTTCATTGCCGATCTGCGCGATCACCTGGCGGCGGGCGTGCAGGTCGCCGCGCTTGCCGAGCGTGACCAGCTTCTCGACGATCGGACGCAAGTCCTTCGCCTTCGGCAAGGTGGTGACGATCTGCTCGTGCTCGAGCAGCGACACCGCCAGGTTGGCGAACATCGACTTGCGGTGGCTTATGCTGCGGGCGAAGCGGCGGCCTTTGAAACCGTGGCGCATGGCTCTTTTCCTTCTTCAGTTGTTCAAGAGGCCACGGCCTCTGATGGTTTTCCGCATGACCGTCGGACCGAGCGGCTCACGCCGCCGATCCTTGGAGTTCATGCTCAATATTGGTCTTCGTAACGCTTGGCGAGGTCTTCGATGTTTTCCGGCGGCCAGTCCGGCACTTCCATACCGAGGTGCAGGCCCATAGCCGCCAGCACTTCCTTGATCTCGTTCAGTGACTTGCGGCCGAAGTTCGGGGTGCGCAGCATCTCGGCTTCGGTCTTCTGGATGAGATCGCCGATGTAGACGATGTTGTCGTTCTTCAGGCAGTTGGCCGAACGCACCGAAAGCTCGAGTTCGTCGACCTTCTTGAGCAGCGCCGGGTTGAAGGCGAGCTCGGTGACGGCTTCGGCGGCGACTTCCTTCTGCGGCTCGTCGAAGTTGACGAACAGGCCAAGCTGGTCCTGCAGGATGCGGGCGGCGAAAGCCACCGCGTCCTCGCCCGAGATCGAGCCATCGGTCTCGATGGTCATGGTCAGCTTGTCATAGTCGAGAACCTGCCCCTCACGGGTGTTCTCGACCTTGTAGGAGACCTTCTTGACCGGCGAATAGAGGCTGTCGACCGGGATCAGGCCAATCGGCGCGTCCTCGGCGCGATTGCGCTCGGCCGGCACGTAACCCTTGCCGGTGTCGACGGTGAATTCCATGCGGATTTCAGCGCCTTCGTCCAGCGTGCAGATGACGTGGTCGGGGTTGAGGATCTCGACATCGCCAACCGTCTGGATGTCGCCGGCGAGAACCGCACCCGGGCCCTGCTTGCGCACGACCATGCGCTTGGGGCCGTCGCCTTCCATGCGGATGGCGATTTCCTTGATGTTCAAGACGATATCGGTCACGTCCTCGCGCACACCGGCGATGGACGAGAATTCATGCAATACGCCGTCGATCTGCACGGCGGTGACAGCCGCACCGCGCAGCGAAGACAGAAGCACGCGGCGCAGCGCGTTGCCGAGGGTAAGACCAAAGCCACGCTCGAGCGGTTCGGCGACCAGCGTGGTCAGGGTCTTCTTCTTCGACGAGAACTCGATCTTGTTCGGCTTGATCAGTTCCTGCCAATTTTTCTGGATCATGATGCTTTCCTTCCGTTGACCCGCCACCATCCAATCGTGGCGGGTCAACGGAAGGAAAGCATCATGATCCAGAAAAATTGGCAGGAACTGATCAAGCCGAACAAGATCGAGTTCTCGTCGAAGAAGAAGACCCTGACCACGCT
>NZ_RZSJ01000376.1:0-6087 GCF_003998025.1 Mesorhizobium sp. M8A.F.Ca.ET.021.01.1.1 | reverse complement strand
CCGGGGTGGGGCAGCCCTGGTGGTCGGGGGCATGTCGATATCGACATGGCCCAAACCGAAGTCAGGCGGCGCCTTTGACGCTCACGCCCTTCTCGACGAGGAAGGTCTGCAATTCGCCAGCCTGGAACATTTCGCGGATGATATCGCAGCCGCCGACGAATTCGCCCTTGACGTAGAGCTGCGGGATCGTCGGCCAGTTGGAATAGTCCTTGATGCCCTGGCGCAATTCGGCGGAATCCAGGACGTTCACGCCTTTGTAGTCGGCGCCGATATAGTCGAGGATCTGGACGACCTGGCCGGAAAACCCGCATTGCGGAAAGCCGGGCGTGCCCTTCATGAAAAGGACGACGTCGTTGCCCTTCACTTCATTGTCGATGTAGTCGTTGATACCGCTCATGGAATATCCTTTCACGCCCGTGGGAGTCAGGCTCGAAGCATGTCTTTCAAATAAACCCATAGGTTGCCCGAAACAAGACTTTAGCCATGCCATCACCCGAATGGCGCAAAGAATGGGCCGTTTTGGGCCAAGCGTGTCGGCGGGAAATGCCTCAGTCGGGAACGCTGGTCTGCAGCGCCAGCGCGTGCAGTACGCCACCCATATTGCCCTTCAGCGCGTCATAGACCATCTGGTGCTGCTGAACGCGGCTTTTTCCCCGAAAGCTCTCGGCCACCACTTCGGCCGCGTAATGGTCGCCATCGCCGGCGAGGTCGCGGATCGTCACGCGAGCGTCCGGGATGCCGTCCTTGATCAGTTTTTCGATGTCGTGCGCGTCCATTGCCATTGCAGAATTTCCTGTTTCGGGAGGGCGGCGGCGCGGCGGCCCGTGCGATGAGAGTCGGCCAAGCCTAGAGCCTTTCCAATCCGGATTGAAGCGGTTCCGTCCAGTGTCCGTTCTGTTGGTGCTCAGGAGATGGTTTCGCCCGGTCCCTGCGCCGGCTCGTCCTCGCGCATCGAAAAGGCACGGCCGAGGCTGAAGACCAGCACGTAGAGCGGGATGTTGACCGCCAGGTTGGCAATCGGCAGATAGCTGGTCATTTGCCAGGCTGACGAGAAGAACGGCTGGCCGTAACCATCGCAGACAAGCGAAGACCCATACTCCCACAAGGCTCCCAAAACAGCCGAGACGGCGAAAAGCTTGATGCAGGTGACGACGTGCCTTGCCCGCGTTGGCTCCGGCAGCAGCCGGTTCCAGAGCACCAGGCAGACGATCGGAACCCCATAGATGAGGTTCTGCAGGACAAGCATCGGAAGCGTATCATTGGCCGCGGCCAGAAACTCCGCGCGTGTTTCCAGCCTGGTACAAACCTCACTCGAGGTCGTCGACAGCAGGAAGAAGACGAACGGCCCGAGGCACCAGAAGAAGAACAGCGACGGCCAGAAGACGACTGCAAGCAGCGCCCGTACGGCCAGTTTCTTATGATTGAGCAGGATCTTCTTCCGAAAACCGGTTTCCACTTTTCGGGATCATGCTCTCGTCAACTGGCCTGGTCCATGAAGCGGGGGAACCAGCCTTCATGGGCGGCGGTCAGATCGCTGACCGGGATTGCCCTGGCATCGCCGAGCTTCAGCGCGTTGCCTCCCGTCGAGCCGATCCACGGCGCGAAGATGCCGAGTTCGCCCTGCTGCTTGCGGATAGCATCCCATTCATCGCCATGCGGATCGATCGACAGCGTCAGGAGATAGCGGCCCTGGTCTTCGCCGAACCAGACCGGGATCGGATCGGTGCCGACAAGCCCGGGAACGGTCGCGCCGATGCCGGACGCCATCGCCATTTCGGCCAAGGCCACCGCAATGCCGCCGTCTGAGACGTCATGTGCCGCCGTGACGATGCCGGACGCGATCAGCGAACGCACATGGTCACCGACGCGCTTCTCGTGCTCGAGATCGACCGGAGGCGGCGGGCCATCGTTGCGGCCGTGGATATCCCTGAGATAGGCCGACTGGCCAAGATGCGTGCCCCAGGAAGCCGGCGCGCCGACCAGCAGGATCATCTGGCCTTCCGCCGCAAAGCCGATCCGCGCCATCTTCGACCAGTCCGATATCAGGCCGACGCCGCCGATGGTCGGTGTCGGCAGGATGCCCTGGCCGTTGGTTTCGTTGTAGAGCGAGACGTTGCCGGACACGATCGGGAAGCCGAGCGCCCGGCAGGCATCGCCGATGCCTTTCACGGCGCCGACCAGCTGGCCCATGATCTCCGGCCGTTCGGGATTGCCGAAATTGAGATTGTCGGTGGCGGCGAGCGGCAGCGCGCCGGTGGCGGTCAGGTTGCGCCAGCATTCGGCCACCGCCTGCTCGCCGCCCTCATAAGGGTCGGCCTCGCAATAGCGCGGCGTCACGTCGGAGGAGAAAGCCAGCGCCTTGGTCGGATGGCCCTCGACCCGCACCACGCCGGCATCCCCGCCAGGAAGCTGCAGCGAATTGCCCTGGATCAGCGTGTCGTACTGTTCCCACACCCAGCGGCGTGACGACAGGTCCGGTCCGCCGAGCAACTTCAACAGCGCATCGGCGAGATCGGCCTGCGGGATATCGTTGGCGGCAAACGGCGCCCGCTTCTTCGGCTCGACCCACGGACGATCGTATTCCGGTGCTTTGTCGCCAAGGTCCTTGATCGGCAGGTCGGCGACCTCGTCGCCCTGGTGCCGCACGCGGAAGCGCAGATCGTCGGTGGTCTTGCCGACGATGGCGAAGTCGAGGCCCCACTTGTGGAAGATCGCCTCGGCTTCCTTTTCCTTTTCGGGACGCAGCACCATCAGCATGCGTTCCTGACTTTCCGACAGCATCATCTCGTAGGCGCTCATACGCTCTTCGCGCACCGGCACCTTGTCGAGGTCGAGCTCGATGCCGAGGTCGCCCTTGGCACCCATTTCGACGGCAGAACAGGTAAGGCCGGCCGCACCCATGTCCTGGATGGCGATGACGGCGCCCGAGGCCATCAGTTCGAGGCAGGCCTCCAACAGGCATTTTTCGGTGAAGGGGTCGCCGACCTGCACTGTCGGGCGCTTCTCGTCGATCTTGTCGTCGAACTCGGCCGACGCCATGGTGGCGCCGCCGACACCGTCGCGGCCGGTCTTGGCGCCGAGGTAGACGACAGGCAGGCCGACGCCCTTGGCTTCGGACAGGAAAATGGCATTGGTCTTGGCAAGGCCTGCGGCGAAGGCGTTGACCAGGATGTTGCCGTTGTAGCGGGCGTCGAAATTGACCTCGCCGCCAACCGTCGGCACGCCGAAGGAATTGCCGTAGCCGCCGACGCCCGAAACCACGCCGGCGACGAGATGCCTGGTCTTGGGATGGTCGGGAGCACCGAAGCGCAGCGCGTTCATCGCCGCGATCGGCCGCGCGCCCATGGTGAAGACATCGCGCAAGATGCCGCCGACGCCGGTCGCCGCACCCTGATAGGGCTCGATGAAGGAGGGGTGATTGTGGCTTTCCATCTTGAAGACGACGCAGTCGCCGTCGCCGATGTCGACCACGCCCGCATTCTCGCCCGGGCCCTGGATGACCTGCGGACCTGTGGTCGGCAAGGTGCGCAGCCATTTCTTCGAGGATTTGTAGGAGCAGTGCTCGTTCCACATCGCCGAGAAGATGCCGAGTTCGGTAAAGCTCGGTTCGCGTCCGACGAGGTCGAGGATGCGCTGATATTCGTCGGGCTTCAGCCCATGCGCGGCGATGAGCTCTGATGTGATCGGTACGGAATTGGAAATGGTCATGGGCGGCGATTTATGTCCATGGAGCAGGGATTTTGAGTCTCCTCTTATCGCAAGCTTTGCGGCCGATACACCCGTCGGCGGAGGAAAAAGGCAGAAAGCAACAGGGTGATGACCCCGATGGGTCTTTCGTACGCGACGAAAGACGCCGCCAGCTATTGCAGCCCTGCAAAGTCAAATGGGGAACGCCATGATGTCCCAGCCGTTAGGTCCCTATCACCCAGGAGACAGCACGATGGCTACCAAGCAAGGCAAGAACGACAATCGCCTCTCGGACAAGGAGGCCCTCCATATCGCGGAGACCACCGACGTTTCGCCCCGGCAGGCCAAGGAATTGGCTGAGAAGCACGGCAAGGACAAGGCCGAGAAGGAAGCCAAGAACTTCAAGGCCGAAGGCTGATCCGGGTCCGGTGCTGACAAGTCCCGGTTTCGCAGGGCGGCATATTGAGGCAAGCAGGGCGGGTGGCCGCGAAAGGTTCAGGAAAAACTGTCGTAGCCCGCGCGGCCCTCGTCCAGCAGCCGCCTGATTACCGCGACGCCGCCGGCAATATCCTCGCGCCGCCTCGGCTGCGAAACGCCGAAGCGCACCCCATGGAAAACCCGCTCCGAGCGCCCCGCCTTGAACTCATCCTCGTCGTCGATCAGCACGCCGTGCTCGAGACAGGCATTCTTGAACGTGCCGGAAAGCCAGGGATCGGGCAGGGTGAGCCAGACGAACGGAACTTTGTCGTGCGATTTGAATGAGAAGCCTGCCAAGCTTTCGCGCACAATGGACATGCGGGCGCCGATCTCCGCGATGCTGCGTTTGCGGATTTCGCTGGCCTGGCCGGAAAGCACCAGCCGGGCATTCACCTCCGCCAACAGGAACGGCATGCCGCCGGTCATCATCTTGTGGGCGACGCGGATGCGATGGCGATAGGCGGGCGGGCAGGACAGCCAGCCGCCACGCAGACCGGCGGCGACCGATTTCGACAGGCCGCCGGCAATGATGGTGCGTTCGGGCGCAAATTCGGCAAGCAGCGGTGTCGGATCGTCGGTCAGATGGCCGTAGAGGTCATCCTCGATCAGGATGACGTTGTATTCACGGGCGACACGCGCGATGGCCTCGCGGCGCGCCGGTGACAAGGTCACCAGGGTCGGATTCTGCGCCGTCGGCATCAGAAAGACCATCTTGGGGTGCTTTTGTGCGCAGACGCGTTCGAAATCCGCCGGATCGAGGCCTTCATCGTCCGATGCCACCAGCGCGGTGCGCCGGCCGATCAGGCCGGCGCTGCGGGAAATTTGCGAGTAGGTGAGGTGCTCGAAGGCGACATAGTCGCCGGGCGTGGTCAGGGCCGCGATCGCGGCCATCACCGCGGCATGGGTGCCGAGGGTGGGGACGATTGTATCGGTCGTTGGCCGGAAGGAGTTTCGTGACAGCCACCGGGCGCCGGCTTCGTACCAGCGATCAGGAAAATCGCGCGTGTAGCTCGAAATCTCATGCGGATGGTCCTGCGCGGCACGCGAGAGCACGTCGGCGACAATGGCGCCCTGGCCAATGTCGGGGGCTGCCGTGCTGTCGAACCGCAGCTTGTCCTTGGGGGCGTCGACATAACGCGTTCCTTCGACGCTGGCGTCGGGCGCCTCTGGCTTTGTAATGGCAATGTTTTCGCCGAGCACATAGGTCCCCCGTCCGACCTCGCCACTGACGAGGCCGCGCTCACGCAGCAATTGATAGGCCCGCCCGACCGTGCCGACAGTGGCGCCGATGTCGTAGGCGAGATCGCGCTGTGGCGGCAGTTTTGCCCCCGCGCCGATCACTCCCCGGTCGATATCCGCCTCGATGGAATCCGCGAGGCGCTGATACAGCGGACCTGAACCCGTGAGATCTGGAATCCAATTTGTCATGGTGACAATTTTCTATATTGCACCGTTTCGGGAGTCAATACATATCAATGAGGCACTAAAAAGGGTGCAATCGATAATTTTGGCAGAAAGAAAATGGATACAATCGCAACATTCCGCCACTCGGCGACCGAATTGCTCGGCCAGCCGACCCGCCCGTCCGGGCAGCGCGGCTTCGCCAGCCGGCTTGTGCAAGTGGTCAGGTCGCTGGCGAAATGGATCGGCCATCTGCTGGAGCGCCGGCGCGGCCGGCTGGCATTGCTGGAGATGACCGACGATCAGCTCAAGGACATCGGCATCTCGCGCTGCGACGCCCACCGCGAGGGCATCAAGCCGCTGTGGGAATAGCGACCGGTCTATCGGTGGCCTTTTCTCCTGAGGCGCCCGACACCGTGATCGATGAAAACGGCGACGACGCATATCACCAGGAACAGCGCGGTGATGGCGAGCGCCGCGACAGTGACGCTCCCGACGCCGTTCTTGGCGATATCGAGGAAG
>NZ_RZSJ01000375.1:0-6087 GCF_003998025.1 Mesorhizobium sp. M8A.F.Ca.ET.021.01.1.1 | reverse complement strand
AATTGCGCGGCTTCGGCGCTTTTCCGGGGAAGAATCGACCCGCCCGCACCGGCCGCAACCCGCGCACCGGCGAGTCCGTCGAGGTCGAGGAGAAATGGGTGCCGTTCTTCAAGACCGGCAAGGAACTGCGTGAAAGGCTGAACGGCGGCAAGTAGCCGGACTGCCTTGTCCGGCCGCTTGCAACGGAAAACATTATGCTCAATCGCTTCATGCTCATCGTGGTCTTCGTGCCCCTGGCGATCATCCTGATCGCCTTGGCCGTTGCAAACCGCGAACTCGTCGCCTTCACGCTGGATCCATTCAATCCCGGCAATCCCAAGCTGACGCTGACCTTGCCGCTGTTCATCTTCCTGTTCCTGGCGCTCGCCATCGGCATGATCGTCGGCAGCCTGGCGACCTGGGTAAAGCAAGGCCGCTACCGCAAGCTGGCGCGCCAGCGCGGCGCCGAGGCGGAAAACCTGCGCCAGGCGGTCAGCCGCGCGCCCTCAGTGCCCCAGGGGCCAGTCCAAGGGTCGGTCCAAGGGTCGGCCCAAGGACCGGCCCAAGGACCGGCATTGCCGAAGCCGACCACTTGAACCGCAGGCCGGCGCATTTCTTTTCACGGAGCTTTTCATGCTGACCATTTCGGCCGCGGAGGTCGATCGTGCGCTGACCTTTCCTGGACTGGTCGAGACGCTGCGCACTGCTTTTCGCGAGGGCGCGGTGCAGCCGGTCAGGCATCATCACGCGGTGGAAAGGCCTGATGGCGCGGCGTCGACCCTGCTTCTGATGCCGGCCTGGACCGATTTTCACGCCGCCGGCGGTTCGGCCGGCGGCCATATCGGCGTCAAGATCGTCACCGTCTCGCCCGACAACAACGCCATCGGCAAGCCAGCCGTGATGGGGCTCTATCTCCTGCTCGATGGCGGCACCGGCGAACCGGAAGCCCTGATCGACGGCCAGCGGCTGACGCAGTGGCGAACGGCCTGCGCCTCGGCGCTCGCGGCGTCCTATCTCGCCCGCGACGACGCCTCGCGGCTGCTGGTGGTCGGCGCCGGCGCGCTCTCACCCTTCCTCGCCAAGGCGCACAGCGCCGTGCGGCCAATCAAGACAATCCGCATCTGGAACCGTACCCCGGCCAACGCCGAGAAAGTCGCGGCCGATCTGTGCGCCGAGGGCTTCGCGGCCAGCGCCGCGACCGATCTCGATGCCGAGCTTGGCCAGGCCGACATCGTCTCCTCGGCGACAATCACCACCAAGCCGCTGGTCAAGGGTACGCTGCTGCGGCCGGGAACCCATGTCGATCTGGTTGGCGGCTTCACCCCGACGATGCGCGAAAGCGATGACGACGCGATCATGCGCGCCCGCGTCTATGTCGACACCCGCGCCGGCGCCACCAAGGAGGCCGGCGACATCGTCCAGCCACTGGCCTCCGGCGTGCTGAAGCCGGAAGCCATCGTCGCCGACCTGCACGAACTGGCGCGCGGCCAGAAGCAAGGCCGCGGCAGCCCCGACGAGATTACGCTTTTCAAATCGGTTGGCGCAGCACTCGAGGATCTTGCCGCCGGCATTGCCGTCTACAAGGCACTCAGGGGCTAGTCGAAGCCAGTTTGGCGCCCATTGCCCGTGCGATCAGGGCGAAATCGGCCGCGCTGATCGGAAACAGGCCAAAGCGCAGCTGGTAACCCCAGTTCGATTTGCCTGCGGTGAATTCCAGCCTCTCAAGCAATGGCTTGATCGGCGTTTCCCCGGCCTGCGCCCAGCCGACATCACGGCGGAACGGCGTGAAGCCGCCGCCCATCTCGCCTTGATAAGGTTCTCCTTCCCGCACCGTGCCGATCGCCGTGAACGCCTGCAGACCGTCTTTCTCCCCCGAAACGGTGGTTGGCGAGTAATAGACGATGCCGTCGCCGGGCCTGACGCGGCGCAGAGGTGCAGCCTTGCCGTGGTTAACCTGCATGAAGCCGCCCTGCCGGCCGCGCCGGACATGCTGCGCCGACGCCACCGCGATCCAATACGCGCTCATTTCTGTTCCCCATTGGCCTGTTCTCCATCGGCCAATGCTTGCCCTCTGACCGGCCGGTGGAGCCGGCGCAGCAACTGGATGAGGTCGAGCAGGCATTCGGAGCGGGACATGGATGATTATCCGGGAGTGGTAGACGATAGGGTCAAGGCTGCGGCAACGGCAAGTGGCGCGCCTGTTCGGAACGGCTTCGGTTCGGAACCGTTGTTGCGTCATGCGAATATACGGCCTCCTGCTATTCTGGTCTGTCTTGACCGCCACGATCGCTGCGCTCAGCCTCGGACCGTCCTTCGCTCATGTCCTGGAATCGGTGCCCCGGCTCATCCGATGGTCCCCGGCGCTTTGGCGCGAGGCCACCGTTTTCAACGGCCAGTTCCTGCTCTTCGCAATCATTGGCGCGCCGCTGGATGTCGCCGCGGTCGCCTGCCCGGGACTGCTGGCATGGCTGTTGCGCGAGGATCGGCCGGCGTTCTGGTTCGCACTCGCCGCCACCTTGCTCTATGCGCTATCCCTGGTGCTTTGGTTCGTTCTCGTCAAACCGGCCAACAATGTTCTCGCCACCTGGATGCCAGGCCCGATTCCGGACGATTTCGAAGCCATGCGGCTGCGCTGGGAGACCGGCCACATGGCTGTCACGGCCGCCAAGGCTGCCGGCTTCGTTTCGTTGGTTGTCGCCCTGCTTTCGATCGGGCGCGGCTGAGCCATCGGCAATCGCAATGTCGCGCGGGTTTGTTGCGCCGGAGGGCATAGCTGTGGCAGAAGCGGGCCGAACCGCCGGAGAAGCTGCCTCTTGAAGTCTTTTCGCGACAAACGCCGCGACGGCCGCCCACACCCAGCGAAGAGCGGGGCCGGACAGCCGCGCCCGCCCGAGAATCGTTCCGCGGTCAAGCCAGATGCCAGGCCGCGCGAACAGCACAATGTGAAAGCGGACAGCCAGCCCGCGCCGAAATCCGCGCCGCGCAACCTCGCCCGTCGCGAAGGCGCCCTGCCCGCAGAACATTTGCCGTTGGTTCTCGAAGTGGCGCCGAATGCCGATTATGCGTTGCTCGACAGCGGCGCGGGACAAAAACTCGAACAATACGGCCCCTACCGCATCGTGCGGCCCGAGGGCCAGGCGATCTGGCAGAAGGCTCTGCCGGCAAGGGACTGGGAGCGCGCCGACGCCATCTTCACCGGCGACACCGACGAGGAAGGTATCGGCCGCTGGCGTTTTCCCAGGACACCGCTCGGCGAAACCTGGCCGATGAAGCATGACGGCATCGACTATCTCGGCCGTTTTACCTCGTTTCGCCATGTAGGCGTCTTTCCCGAGCAGGCCTCGCACTGGGACCATATGGCAGGGCTGATCGCGGCAGCCAGGCGCCCCGTCAAGGTGCTCAACCTGTTCGGTTATACCGGCCTTGCCTCGCTGGTGGCGGCGCGCGCGGGCGCCGAGGTCACCCATGTCGACGCCTCGAAGAAGGCGATCGGCTGGGCGCGCGAAAACCAGGAGATGGCCGGTCTTGGCGCCAAGCCGATCCGCTGGATCGTCGATGACGCAGTGAAGTTCGCCGAGCGCGAGGAGCGTCGCGGCAGCCGTTACGACATCATCCTGTTCGATCCGCCGGCCTATGGCCGCGGCCCCAAGGGCGAGGTCTGGCAATTGTTCGAGGACCTGCCTGATTTGACGGACCTCTGTCGCTCCATCCTGACCCCAAAACCGCTCGCCGTGGTGCTGACCGCCTATTCGATCCGTGCCTCCTTCTTCGCCATCCACGCTCTGATGCGCGACACCTTCGCCGGCATGGGCGGCAAGGTTGAATCGGGCGAGCTGATCATCCGTGAAAAGTCCGCCGGCCGGGCGCTTTCGACTTCACTGTTTTCGCGCTGGGTGGCCTGACATGAACGAACGGCACGCCGGCGCACCCGGCCAGGTGAAGGAAGTCACCAGTCTTGCCAATCCGTTGGTCAAGGACATCAAGGCTCTCGCCTTGAAGAAATTCCGCGACCAGCAGAACGCCTTCATGGCCGAAGGGCTGAAGCTGGTCATCGATGCGCTCGACTTGGGCTGGCAGATCAGGACGCTTGTTTTTGCCAAGGCCGGACGCGGCAACGCGGCCGTGGAAAAGGTCGCGGCGCGCACGGTTGCCGCCGGCGGCACCGTGCTCGAAGTATCGGAAAAAGTGCTTGTCGCCATCACCCGCCGCGACAATCCGCAAATGGTGGTCGGCGTCTTCTCGCAGAAATTCCTGGCCCTCAAGGACATCCGTGCCGACAATGGCGATGTCTGGGTCGCACTCGACCGGGTGCGCGATCCCGGCAATCTCGGCACCGTCATCCGCACCGTCGATGCCGTCGGCGCCAAGGGCGTCATTCTGGTCGGCGACACCACCGATCCGTTTTCGGTGGAAACGGTGCGCGCCACCATGGGTTCCATTTTCGCCGTGCCAGTGGCGAAGGCAACGACCGAGGCATTCCTTGCCTGGCGCGGCGGCTTTTCAGGTCTCGTCGCCGGCACCCATCTGAAAGGCGCGGTCGACTACCGCTCGGTTGATTTTTCCCGCGGGCCGGTGCTGCTGATGATGGGCAACGAGCAGCAGGGACTGCCCGAAAGCCTGGCGGCGAGCTGCGACAGGCTGCTCAGGATTCCGCAGGCGGGCCGTGCCGATTCGCTCAATCTCGCGGTCGCCACCGGCATCATGCTGTTCGAGATCAGGCGCGGCGCGCTGAAACTCGAACCAATTCCGGACCAGCAATGAAGGTTGTCCAATCGTGAAATCATGGTCTCCCTACGCGCTGCTCGTCATCGTGGCCATCGCGCTCGACCAATGGATAAAGACGCTGGTCGAGGCTGGCCTGCCCTTCCAGGAGAAGCTCGACCTCCTGCCCTTCCTGGCGCTGTTTCGCACCTACAACACCGGCATCGCCTTCTCGATGTTTTCCTCCTTCGGCGATACCGGCCTCGTGGTCATCGCCGTGCTGGTCGTCGCTTTCGTGCTTTACCTCGCCACGCGCACGCCATCGGGCCATGTCATCGCCCGCATCGGCTTTGCGCTGATCATCGGCGGCGCGCTGGGCAATCTGATCGACCGTGCCGTCTACGGCCATGTCATCGATTACATCCTGTTCCACACGCCGGTCTGGTCCTTCGCCGTCTTCAACCTTGCGGACGCCTTCATTTCCGTGGGTGCGGCACTGGTCGTGTTCGACGAACTCATCGGCTGGCGGCGTGAACCCAAACCTTCGAACGCCAAGCCTTCCAAAGATTGACCCCGCGCGGCCATCGCCGCACAGTCAGACGCCAAGCAAGTTCGCGGAGAGAAAGATGACCGAAACCTTCAAAGCCATCCTCGTTTCGCGCGACGCCGAGAAAAAACAGTCGGTCGCCGTGACTGATCTCACCGACGCCGATCTGATGGAGGGCGACGTCACCATCGCGGTCGAGGCGACGACGGTGAACTACAAGGATGGACTGGCCATATCGGGCAAGGCGCCGGTGATCCGCCGATGGCCGCTGGTGCCGGGCATCGACCTTGCCGGCACTGTCATCTCCTCTTCCAATCCCGACTGGCGCAAGGGTGACAAGGTCATCCTGAACGGCTGGGGCGTTGGCGAAACCCATTTCGGCGCCTATGCCGGGCGCGCCCGCGTGAAGGGCGACTGGCTGGTGCCGTTGCCGGAGGGCATGAGCGCGCATGATGCCATGGCTGTCGGCACCGCCGGCTACACGGCCATGCTCTGCGTCATGGCATTGGAGCGGCACGGCATCCTGCCTGATCGCGGCCCTGTCGTGGTGACGGGCGCTGCCGGCGGCGTCGGTTCGGTCGCGGTCTCCATCCTGTCCAGCCTCGGCTACCATGTCGTCGCCTCGACCGGCCGCAATGCCGAAAGCCCTTACCTGATCAATCTTGGCGCGGCCGAAGTGATATCGCGCGACGAGCTCAACCAGCCCGCCAAGCCGCTGGCCAAGGAGCGCTGGGCCGGTGGTATCGATTCGGTCGGCAGCCACATATTGGCCAACGTGCTGTCAATGACCTCCTATGGCGGGGCGGTCGCGGCCTGCG
The DNA here is from genome assembly GCF_003998025.1 of Mesorhizobium sp. M8A.F.Ca.ET.021.01.1.1. Lineage (NCBI taxonomy): Bacteria > Pseudomonadati > Pseudomonadota > Alphaproteobacteria > Hyphomicrobiales > Phyllobacteriaceae > Mesorhizobium > Mesorhizobium sp. M8A.F.Ca.ET.021.01.1.1. Next base: position 42 of record NZ_RZSJ01000375.1, on the reverse strand, counting down.
GCCTCGCCGGTGGCATGGATCTGCCATCGAGCGTGGCGCCCT
>NZ_RZSJ01000374.1:0-6091 GCF_003998025.1 Mesorhizobium sp. M8A.F.Ca.ET.021.01.1.1 | reverse complement strand
CGTCTCGCCCATTCGCCTGACATCCTCACTTGGCCGCCGATGCGATGGAAATCACCACGCATGTGTTGCCCGTCGGCAGCAGAAGCGCTTCGCCCGTGTTGCCGCCAAGCTCGTACACTTCGACCTGTCCGAGATGATCCGTGATCTTGCTGCCTTGCGGAAGAACGGACGGAATGTCGGCGCACGGACTTGCGAACGGCGCCACCCGCACCATGGCGCCCTCGCAACCCGAAGCGGTGGGTGACGCGAAGACCACGCCGGCGGCCGGCCCGCTGTAACGGTCGGTGGCATAGTCCATGCCGACAAAGGCCTGGACGGCGTGCTTGTCGGCGGCCTGGTCGTTCCACAGGGATTTGACGCTGTACTTCGCGCCGGTCGTCAAAAGCTGTCCGAGCACCGGAAAGATGGTCGAGCAGGCCTGCACGCCGGCCTGCTTGACGTGCTGGAGGAAGGGCGAGTCCGGCAGTGCGGGAGCGGCGGCCGCCTCGGCCTGAGCGGCCGTCGGGCTGCCGACCAGACCGGCGATCGCGGCATAGTTCGCGCCGGCGAAGCCAATGCCCATCATGGCCAGCCCCAGCAGCGAAAACCCAATGACGCGCGGCCACCGCCGCGGCGGCTCGACGGTTCTCTTGCGGTCCGGCTCGACGACCCGTCGCCGATCCGGCTCGACGGTCGGATTGCTGCGCGTCGCGGAGATGAACGGGTCTTGCTGGCTCACGGTGCTGCCTCGGCTATTTGATTGGCGCAAGGGCCTCGGACAGCCCCTTGAGCGTTGCGGTGACGGTAATGGTCTGGCCATCGACGGTCGGATAGGAAATCGCCGGCGTCGCCTTCTGCGCTATCTCCTGTCGCATCAGGGGTCCCACCGGCAGCATGCCGACGCAGACCATTTCGTTGCAGCCGTTCAGATGCACGTCGATCGGCTCGGCGCGCCCATCGAACTTCAGCGACACAAGCCCATCGCTCCTGGCGTTCGGCGCGGTGCGCAGGATCATGTAGGGCTTGCCGTCCTGGGTGGCGGCGAGCGACCAGCTGAACGCCATCTTGCCGGCGCCGTCCTCGATCACCTGCGAGACATTGCAGACTTTCTTGCGCGCCTTGAGGTTCTCGTCGCAGATCAGCGTCCAGTTCTCGAAGGGACGGATGGTGCGCTGGTATTGTCCGAGCTTCACGTCGGGAGGCACGACCACCTCGGAGGGCTTGATCCTGTAGGGCGAAGCCACCTGCCCGGCAGCCGGCGCCAGCCCGCCGGCAAGCGCCAGACCGGTCAGGAATGCCACGGCGGATCCGGAAAGACCAAACGGTCTCCCCGGATCCGCGTGTAGCCTGTCATGGCCGGTCCGCCTGTTCATCGCCGCCAGTTGCCCGCCTCAGTTCAAGGTGAAGCTCAGGCCGGCGCCGACACCGACATTTCCACCCGCCGCCGTGCCCGACAAATTGCCGCGGATGCGGCCGTCCTCGCTGGTGTAGCCGGCGCCGAAGGCAAAGGCGCTCGAATCCCGCCAGAAGCCGCCGCCCGCCGCCACGCTCAGCTTGCCGGGACGGTCGTCATAGCGCAGCGAGGCTGCCGCCAGTCCGATTGCCGCCGCCTGCCGTGCTTCGTCCCTGATGCCGCTGATGTCGGAATTCAGCTGGCTGAGCTTCTGGTCGGTATAATTGTTGGCCTGCTGCAACGTCGTGACCGCCACCTGGTCGGTATAGGTCTTGCTCTGAGCCAGGTTCAGGTTCAGCTGGTTGACGTTGACCGCGTCGGTGCCGGTAACGCCGGGGCCGACATTGGAGATGACGACAGGCGCATTCGGGTCACCGCCCTGCAGCGTTATCTTGTTGGTCTTGGTCGTCGATCCGTCCGGATTGTTGACGGTGTCGTATTGCACGGTGTTCTGGACGGTGCCGCCGATGCCGCCGATCGTCTTGGTCAGGTCCTCGATCGCCGTGTTGGTGGCGTAGAGCTGCGACCCGTTGATCGCATCGGTGCTGCCGGAGGAAACGCGCCCGGCGGCGACATTGGTGATCGTCCGCTCGGTTCCGGCATCGCCGACGCTGACGGTCCCGGTCGGGGTCGTGCCGGCGAAGGCGTAGGTCTTGCCGTTGATGACCGTGCTGGACGTGCCGACGGCGGTCTGCGACACCGAACCCGAACCGAGCGCCACATCGCTGGCGTTGTTGGCCTTGGCGCCTTGGCCGAGCGCGACGGCGCCCTGCCCCGTGGCTGTCGAGCCATTGCCGGCGGCAAGGCTGTTGGTGCCGCTGGCCACGCTGGCCGGCCCGATCGCGACGCTGTCGGTGCCGCTGGCGGTGGAGTCGGCCAGCGTCGAATTGGCGTGGAAATACTTGATGCCACCGCCATTGTTGATGTTGGTCAGCGCATTGTCGACAGCAGTGAAACCATCAAAGACGGTCGAATAATTGTTGCCCTGGATGGTGTAGGTCGGGCCGGTGATCGAGCCGTCGGGATTGACCGTGGTGCCGCCGCCGAACAGGTTGGAAACGTTTTGCGAGACGCCGCGCAGCTGCGAGACGTTGACGGCATCGGTCCCGGCCGAGCCCGCCGCGACATTGGTGAGCTTGCGCTCGGCGCCCGCGGCGCCGATCGACACTTCGCCGGCCGAGGTCTGCGGAGCGGTCAGGCCAAAGGCGGCGTAGCCGGCCTGCGCGCCAACCGTGGTGGTTGACGACGCACCCAGTGCGACGCTGTTGGCGAAGGTGCTCTGGGCGCCGGCGCCGAGCGCCACCGACTGGATGCCCGATGCGGTCGAGTCGGTGCCGAGCGCGATGCCGTCGGCCAGCATCACATGAGCGTTCTGGCCGATGGCGGTGCCGCCAGGCGCCGTCTGGTCGACGATGGCGCCATTGCCGATACCGACGCCATTGTCGCCGTTGACGACCGTGGTCGGACCGACCGCGACCGATTCCGCTCCTACCGCCAGCGAATCGCCAGCGGTCGAATTGGCATGGAAATATTTCGTCGAGGTGGCAGAGACCGCCGCGATCGCCCCCGCCAGCTGGCGCACCGTCACGGCGTCCTGGTCCTGCGTGCCGTCGGCGACGTTGGTGATCTGCCGGTAGGAGGTGGCGGTACCCACCGAAACGGCGCCGAGCAGCACTTTGTCGGTGGTGTTGTACTGGATGAAGTTCGACGGACCGGCGGCGATCTGCCCGGAAGCGGGAGCGATCGCGCGATCGGACACCGAGCCCGAACCGAGTGCCACGCTGCCGTCGATGTTGGCCGCGCTGTCGCGGCCGAGCGCCAGCCCGCTGACGCCGGTCGCGGTCGCCTGGTAGCCGACGGCCGTGGAGCCGACGCCCTGTGCGAAGGAGTCCGTTTGCGCCAGTCCGGCCTCGTTGGTGCGGGCATAGCGGATGCCCACGCCATTGGCGTCGGTATAGGCGGTCGAGGTGTCACCGGCGATGTTGTTGATCGTGTTGCCGAGATTGGTCACGCCGCTGCCGATGGTGCTGAGCGTGGTGCCGATGGCGTCGACTGCCTGGTTGGTGGCGGCGAGCTGCGAACCGTTGATGGCATCGGTCGACGTCGAGCTGATCCGCCCCGCGGCGACATTGGTGATAGTGCGTTCCGCGCCGGGCGCGCCGATGCTGACCGTCGAGGTCGGGTTGGTGCCCTGGAAGGCGTAGGTGGTGCCGTTGATCACCGCGTTGGGCGTGCCGACCGCTACGGCGGTCACCGAACCCGAGCCGAGCGCCACGTCGCCGGAGCTTGCCGCCGCCGCCGCACCGTTGCCGAGCGCGACATTGCCGGCGAGGCCGGCGGCACCCGCAGTGGAGCCGTTGCCCAGCGCGACGGAGCCTTGCCCGATCGCCTTGTTGCTGTTGCCGATGGCGACAGCACCGTTGGCCGTATTGGCCGCGGTGGCGGTTGCCGTGCCGTCGCTGTTGGCGATGTTGTTGGCGCCGCCGGTAAAGGCGCCGGTGCCGCTGGCGAAGCTAGGATCGCCGATGGCCACCGCGCCGTCGCCGTAAGCAACGTTGTCTGCGCCGATTGCGACAGCCTTCCCCCCGGTCGCGATCGCCCTGGTGCCGATGGCGACGGAGTCGGCGGTATCAGCGGAAGACTGGAGACCGACCGCGATGGCGTTGGTTGCAGTCGCCGCGCTTTCACGCCCCATCGCAAGGGCGTCGTCCCCGGATGACGTCACGTCCGTGCCGACGGCGATGGCGCTCTGTCCGCTGGCGCTCGTCGCAAAACTGGTCTGGCCGATATAGACGGAGTTTATCCCGGACGCGCTCGTCCCAGCGCCGACAGCGACGGCATTCACGGCGGTGGTTCGGGCACCACTGCCGAGAGCGGTACTGCCGGCTCCGCTGGCACCGGCGTTGACGCCGGCGGCGAGGGTATTATTTGCCGTCGCGCTGGCCAGGACGCCGAATGAGGAGGCGTTTGCGCCGCTGGCAACGGCCCCATTGCCGACTGCCGTGCTAAAGTCGGCAGTGGCCTGAGTGGCCTGGCCGAGCGCGACGCCGAAGCCGCCGGAAGCAAGCGAATTGGTGCCGATCGCGATGCTGTTGGGCAGGGCCGTGTTGGCCTGAACGCCTGCCTGCGCGTTCACGCCGAATGCGATGGACTGGTTGCCCCAGGCCTTGGCTGCATCACCCATCGCCGTGGCGCTTGTGCCGATCGCGGCGGCCTGACGTCCTACGGCAGTGGAATTGGCACCGCTGGCGACAGATCCCCAGCCTCCGGCGAACGAATTGGCGCCGCTGGCGGTGGAACTGGTGCCGACCGCCGTGGAGTTACCTCCCGAAGCGACTGAGAAGGTACCCAAAGCATTGGCGCCGGCCAAGGTGGCACTGGCCTGAACGCCGATCGCTACCGAATTGGTGCCACTCGAGATCGTGCCCTGGCCCAGCGCCATCGCGCCGCCGGCGCCGGTGGCTTTTGCGCTCAGGCCGAGAGCCACCGAATATTGAGCCGACGCAACGGATGAACGTCCGACCGCGATGGCGTCGACCTGGGATGCTGTAACATCCGTGCCGATGCCGATGGCGCTCTGTGCCAGCGCTCCTGTTCCAGCAACGGTGCGCGAACCGAGATAGACCGAATTTAGCTGCGTGGCTTGTGCCTGGAAGCCGAGAGCCACTGCGTTCTGGGCGCCAGCGGCGGCGAAGCTGCCTTGGGCGAGAGAATCCAATCCGGACGCAACGGTGTTTGTGCCGAAAGCGCTCGCGCGCAGCCCGCTCGCAGCAGCGAAGTTGCCTACGGCAGTCGAATTCTGCGCGGTCGCCGCGGATCCTTGACCCATGGCGACAGCCCCGCCGCCTTGGGTTTGCGCATCGACTCCGATCGCAACTGAATTATTCCCGTTGGAAATCGCTCGGCAGCCGATGGCCATGCCTCCCGTCGGCGCTCCGACGGTGGCCGTATATCCTGTGCAACCGATCGCGATGCCGTTGGCACCACTCGCCGTTCCGGCGCCCGCTGTATAGTTACCGCCTGGAATAACTTGGCCAAATGCCTGAGGCGCAATAACCAGCCCCAAGACGCCGAAAACAGCCCCAATCGCACCGATACCCCGATCTTTACGACGCATGCCTAGAACGCGGGACGCCATGCGCAGTACAGCCATCAGGCGGCGCCGGGCCGAGCGGGAGCGAGGATCGGCATTCGCGATCCAGTGACTGGCGAAAAGCGCGGCGCGATGCTGGACAAACGAGTGACGTGAGATGCAATTGTCGGTCATGGTCCCTCTCAGCGCGCCAGTCGGCATGAAAATGTCAGACAATTCCCCCAAGCGGCAGAAAGACATGATTCTTGTGCGCGGTATTTCACGATCTTGCTGTGTCGTAAGAAAAAATCGCGGAACAACTCGGCAGAGGTTAACGGCTTATTACTTTAGCCGGAACTTTAATAGGTATCACCTATATTTCCAAGATATGCCGCAGCCTATCCGTCACCTGGTCTTCGAGATAAGCTTGTTCGAGCGCGACCGCAGTGGCGTTACATGCCGGTATTTCTTCATCATGGTGGTGAAATGGCTCTGGCTCGAGAAACCGCTGAGATGGGCAATGTCGGCGATCGCCAGGCTGCTCTCGGCAAGCAGTCTCTCCGCAAAATCCAGCCGCAGATCGAGAA
>NZ_RZSJ01000373.1:0-6093 GCF_003998025.1 Mesorhizobium sp. M8A.F.Ca.ET.021.01.1.1 | reverse complement strand
CCCAGAGATAGGTCGAGAATTCCGTGTGCCGCTCCCAGCGCAGCGTCCCCTTGCCCCATTTCATGGCGTGGTGGCGGGCGTGACGCTCGGGAGCGGCGATGCCGAGACGGCGCGACAGTTCCGAAAGCACGGCGTGGTCGACCGCTGAGCCGCCTTCGGTCATGAAGGAGAGTTGGACAAGCACGCGCGGCTTCTCGACCAGCGGATGGGGGCGGGCGTGAACCTCGCCGAGCGCGCCGGGCCGGCCTTCATGCGCCGGAAAGCCCATGACGCTGCCCTGGCTGCGCGGCTGGAATTCAAGATTGGACGTCTCGTCCGACACGTCTGGTCCCCCTGGTTTCGACCCTTCGTGCAATGGCGTCGTCTTGCGGCAATCGGCAAGGGACGTAAACAGCAAAATTTAGCGCGAGGCGATATGCCGGCGCGGCGCGAAAATCGACCGAACGAGACGAATTGGATAAATAATTTGACCAGTTGGCGACAGAGGCTCTAATCTGCGCGACATCATTCCCTTCTCCAGGCGCTTCCTTTGAGCGACATTTTCTCCAGGATCGAGCATTCGCGCACCGCCGACGAGGTGGTGCAGCAGATCGAAAGCCTCATCCTCGAAGGCGTGCTGCGCACCGGCGACCGGCTGCCGGGCGAGCGCGAACTGGCACGCCAGTTCGATGTGTCGCGGCCCATCCTGCGCGACGCGCTGAAGGCGCTCGAAGCGCGCGGCCTGCTGTCGACCCGTCCGGGCGGCGGCACGCACGTCGCCGACATTATCGGCCAGTTGTTCACCAAGCCGGTGGCGGACCTGATCTCGACGCATCGCAAGGCGGTGACCGACTATCTGGAATACCGCCGCGAGATCGAAGGCATAGCCGCCGAATACGCGGCGCGGCGCGCCACACCGGAGGACCTTGCCTTGCTCGATCGCATCATGGCGCGCATGGACGAGGCGCATCGTACCGGCGATTTCGACGACGAGGCCGAGATCGACGTCGAATTCCATCATGCGATCTGCGAATGCGCGCACAACATCCTGCTTCTGCACACACTGCGCTCCTGCTACCGGCTGCTGTCGGAAGGCGTGTTCCAGAACCGGCTCCTGGTGTTCACCGTGCCCGGCGCGCGCGAGGCGCTGCTGGCGCAGCACCGGGCGATCCACACCGCGGTCAAGGCCGGCGATCCGGCCGGCGCCCGCCAGGCGGCGATGGACCACATGACCTATGTCGAGCGTTCGATGGCGGAAGCCGAACGCAGCGGCGACTGGCAACGCGTGTCGCGGCTGAGGCTGAGGCAGCGTTCGGAAGCCGGCGACGGCGAACCAGCGCGCAGACGCTCCTAATCAATTCGATCAAGCGGGGACCACCATGAGCGACATTCTGACCATCGCAGACCTCAAGGATCTCGCGCGCCGGCGCGTGCCCAAGATGTTCTTCGACTATGCCGACTCGGGCGCCTGGACCGAGAGCACCTACCGGGCGAACGAGGAAGACTTTCAGAAGATCAAGTTCCGCCAGCGCGTGCTGGTCGACATGAGCAACCGCTCGCTGGAATCGACCATGATCGGCCAGAAAGTGTCGATGCCGGTGGCGCTGGCGCCGACCGGCATGACCGGCATGCAGCATGCCGACGGCGAGATGCTGGCAGCGCAGGCGGCAGAGGAATTCGGCGTGCCGTTCACGCTCTCGACGATGAGCATCTGTTCGATCGAGGATGTCGCCTCGGTGACGAAGAAACCGTTCTGGTTCCAGCTCTATGTGCTGCGCGACAAGGATTTCGTGCTCGATTTGATCGACCGGGCGAAGGCGGCGAAGTGCTCGGCGCTGGTGCTGACGCTCGACCTGCAGGTCCTCGGCCAGCGCCACAAGGATGTCCGCAACGGGCTTTCGGCGCCGCCCAAGATGACGTTGGCCAACATCATCGACCTGGCCTCAAAGCCGCGCTGGTGCCTGGGCATAGCCGGCACCAAGCGCCGCACCTTCCGCAACATCGTCGGCCACGCCAAGGGCGTCGGCGACGTCTCTTCGCTGTCGTCCTGGACGACGGAGCAGTTCGATCCGCAGCTGTCGTGGAAGGACGTCGCCTGGATCAAGGAGCGCTGGGGCGGCAAGCTGATCCTCAAGGGCATCCTCGACAAGGAAGATGCGCTGATGGCGGCCAAGACCGGCGCCGATGCCATCATCGTTTCCAACCATGGCGGGCGCCAGCTCGATGGCGCGTCGTCGTCGATCATGGTTCTGGAAGAAATCGCCGATGCGGTCGGCGACAGAATAGAAGTGCATATGGACGGCGGCATCCGCTCCGGCCAGGACGTGTTGAAAGCGCTCTGCCTGGGCGCCAAGGGCACCTATATCGGCCGGCCATTTCTTTACGGCCTGGGCGCGCTCGGCAAGGAAGGGGTTACCAAAGCGTTGGAAATCATCCGCAAGGAGATGGACATCACGCTGGCGCTGTGCGGAAAGCGTCTGGTCACCGACATGGGCAAGGAGCAGCTCCGACGCTAAGTCAGTGACATCTGACCACGGAGATACCCAGACCTTGGCGGAACCCGGCATCCATTTCCTCGACGCACACGGGCCGGACGGCGTGCGTCTGTACGCGATCGGCGACGTGCATGGCCGGGTCGACCTGCTGGCCGCCATGCATGGCCAGATCGAGGCCGAGATTGCGAGGGACAGGGTCGCCGACTGGCGCATCATCCATCTTGGCGACTATGTCGATCGCGGACCGGACTCCAAGGGCGTCGTCGACTTCCTGATCGAGGCACGCGAACGCGATCCGCGAAACCTGATGCTGGCCGGCAATCACGACATCGGCTTTCTCGACTTTCTCAAGACACCCGACCCGGAAGGGCTCTTCATCCGTTTTGGCGGCATCCAGACCGCGCAATCCTACGGAGTGACGATCAACAGCGGCAACGGCGCCTGGTTCGGCAAGGCGGAATCAGCCATGCGCAAGGGTCATCAAGCCCTGCTCGAAGCGGTGCCGCAAAGCCATGTCGACTTCCTGCGGTCGCTGCCACTCTCGGTGACATCAGGCGACTTCTTCTTCTGCCATGCCGGCATCAGGCCGGGTATTCCCCTGGAAAAGCAAAGCCCGCAGGACCTGATCTGGATCCGTGACGTTTTCCACGATCACACCGGCCTCTTCCCGAAGATCGTGGTGCACGGCCACACACCGGTCCCCGAGGCGGAAGTGATGGCCAACCGCGTCAATGTCGACACGCTTGCCTGGCAGTCAGGCATGCTTACCGCGCTCGTCGTTGACGGCGCGGACAAACGCATCCTGGAAATATCGATAAGGGAGCCTTAACGGCCCCGGTGCCCAAGGGCGCGAGGGATCCGGGCGCGAGGGATGCCCTGGCTTAGCGCAGGGAGGCGGTGACGCCGTAGCCGTCAACCGCATTGTGGTTGTTGGCGGCATCGGCGGCATAAATACCAAGACCGCAAAGTACGATGGCGGACAGCATGGCAAAGGACAGAAGCGCTGCTTTCACGGAGGTCATCTCTTGTTGAGCTTCCTGCATCTGTGCACGAGGCGGTTACCAATGCGTTGAAACGGAAAATACGTGTCAAAGTTTCGACGATTTCGCGCTTCTAGGTGTGTTCTGTATCGATGGTGTGTCGCACGGGTCACACAAAAGGTTCATCCCGGTTGCACAGCCGACATAGGGCGCGCGCCTTCTAGGATGGCGGGCGGACACAAGCCAAGGATGAAAGGGGTTTTCCCCAAACGGTTTCACGGCCGCGTGCCAATTATGTCACGCGGAGCATGAACGGACGTTTAGAGCGGATCAGAGTTTGATAGAATCTCTGACCCGCTCTAACTTCTTGTTTTTACGCAATTCCCAAGGGGAAGCGCTGCGCGCTTCTCCCGGGAAAACCGCTACACACTTTTCCTGGAATTGCTCTAGATCGTCGCCACCCAGGCACGGGCGATGGCCAGACCAGCGGCATCGGCGTCAGGGCCGTTGCTGGCCATTTCACCGTCGAGCTTGCCGGCCCAGTCGGGATGGCGCGCGGCGATGGTCGGCGCGAAGGAGGAGCTCCAGTCCTTCACCATCGGCCGGTCGGCCTCGAAATGGAACTGGAAGCCGTAGACGGCGCGGCCGACGCGAAACGCCTGGTTTTCGGCGACATCGTTGCCGGCGAGCCGCACGGCGTCCTCCGGCAGCTCGAACGTGTCGTCGTGCCACTGGAAGATCGGGAACTTTTCCGGCAGCTCAGCCAACACCGGATCGGCCTTGGCATCGGCCGTCAGCGACACGCCGCGCCAGCCGAATTCGTTGGCCCCGCCGATGCGGTTCGCGCCGCCAAAGGCGCGAGCGACGAGTTGACTGCCGAGACAGATACCGAGCACGGCGCGGTCCTTGCCAGCGAAATCGCGGGTCAGTTCGAGCAGCGCCGGGAAATAGGGATATTCTTCGTCGGCCAGCGCGTTCTGGCCGCCGCCGAGCACCACCATGGCATCGTGGCCGGTTGCGTCCCGTGGCAGCGCATCACCCTTATAGGGAAGCCGCACATCAAGATCGGCACCCGCTTCGGCCAGTGCCGCACCGACTTGGCCGAGCCCGGTATTGTCGTAGTTCTGGACTACCAGCACCCGCATCGAAAAACCCTGCTGACATGAAAATGCTGTCGCGAGCGATATCATGGCGCCGGCGTTTCAGCCAAGATGCGTATCCCAGGAGAAAACTATGCCACTGCAGAACCGGGTCGATCCGTTCGGCGCCATTCACGCCGTGCCGGAGCGCGGCCTGTTCACCGGCAATCGCGGCATCATCCACGCCCCCGCGACAAAGACGCTCCTGAAAAAGCGCTGGGCGCTTCCGGCCTGGATCATCTGCGTGTGCCAATTCCGCAATGTGCAGCGCGAGCCGATGGGCCGCAACCGGCCCGGTGGCAAGGCCGGCTGGACCGAATTGTTCTTCCTCGACGAGGTGACGGCGCTCGCCGCCGGACATCGCCCCTGTTTCTTTTGCCAACGTGAACGGGCCAAGGATTTTGTCCATCGCTTCGGCCAAGCCTTCGGTATTGCCGAGCCGCGCGCGCCACAGGTCGACAAGCGGCTGCATAAGGAGCGGCTGGCGTCGGGCGGCAAGCGGTCTGCGGTCGCGATGGATGCGCTTGCCGGCCTGCCCGACGGCGCGATGATCGCAGCTGGCGGCAGCGCCTGTGCCTTGCGCCACGGCAAGATATTGCCATGGACTTTTGCCGGATACGGCCCGCCAACCAGCCCTGATCATTTCGGGGACGAGACGCTTGTGCTGCTGACCCCGGAAACGACGCTTGCCGTGCTGCGCCATGGCTTTCAACCCGTGTGGCATCCTTCCGCCAAGGCTTGACGCAGGCGGCCGTCTCGCTCATTCCTCGGCCATGCGCGCCAACTACAAGATGCAACGTCTGTTCGTGCCCGACGACCTCGGACCAGACATCGAGTTCGAACCCGGCCAGCAGCAGAGCCATTATCTCCTGCATGTGCTGCGGCTCGCCGAAGGCGCCGAGATCCTTGTCTTCAATGGCCGCGACGGCGAGTGGTCGGCGGCGATATCAGCGAAATCCAAGCGGTCGGTGCGGCTGAAAGTACTGGCGCCGCAAAGACCGCAACCGCCCTTGCCCGACCTCATCTATTGCTTCGCGCCGCTGAAGCAGGGCCGGCTCGACTATCTGGTGCAAAAGGCGGTCGAGATGGGCGCCGGCATCCTGCAACCGGTCATCACCCAGCACACGCAGGTGGCAAAGCCTTCCATCGATCGCCTGCGCGCCAATGTCGTCGAGGCCGCCGAGCAATGCGGCATCCTGGCTGTGCCGGAAGTTCGCGAGGCGGAAAAATTCGAGCGCCTGCTGACCGGCTGGGACAAGGAAAGGCGGCTGATCTTCTGCGACGAGGACGCCTCGACCAACAACCCACTGCCTGCCTTGCAGGCAGTAAGGGAGAAGAAGCTCGCTTTGCTGGTCGGGCCCGAGGGCGGCTTTTCCGACGAGGAGCGCAAGATGCTCCGCGCCCTCCCCTTCGTGACCGCCATTCCGCTCGGGCCGCGCATCCTGCGCGCCGACACCGCGGCCGTGGCCGCGCTCGCGGCGATGCAGGCGACAATTGGCG
>NZ_RZSJ01000372.1:0-6095 GCF_003998025.1 Mesorhizobium sp. M8A.F.Ca.ET.021.01.1.1 | reverse complement strand
TTCTCCAACACCCCGGCCAGCGCGAACGAGGCTCCGGCCATCGACGGCAGCAAGCCGCCCATGGTCGAGCGCCTTGTCGAAAGGATGTAGTCGGCGAGGTAGGGGTTGTTGGGCGGGCGAAACAGCGCCGTGATGTTCATGCCGAAGGTCGCGGCCGCCACCGGCAGCAGCTCGAAATTGCCGAGATGGCCGGTGAAGACGATGTGCGGCTGCTTCTCGGCCGCGATCTCGACGAAATGCTCCGTTCCCTTGACCTCGACGCGGCCGGGCTTGCCGGCGGCGGGATCATAGTCGAACAGGGCGTCGAGGAAGATGTATTCGGCGGCAAGGCGGGCCATGTTGCCCCACATGTCGGAGGCGATGGCCTGGATTTCGCCATCACTCTTTTCCGGATAGGCCTTGCGCAGATTGTCGAGGGCGACCTGGTGGCGTCCGACCCTCGGACCGATGAGGCGAGCGACGCGGTCGGCAAAATTCAGCGCGCTGTCCACCGGCAGCAGGCGCAGCAGCGACATGATGATCATCGCGGCCCGCGCGACAAGCCAGTAATTCACCTGGCGCAGTTGCCTGCCATAGCGAAATTTCAGATCCCGGCGAAGCTTCTTGAGCACGGAAATCGAGGCTCTAGGCGACGCGCAGGATGATCTTGCCGAAGACGTCGCGGCCTTCCATGCGCTTCAGCGCGGCATCGATATCGTCGAAGCCGACCTCGGTGTCGATGACCGGCGCGACCTGTCCCGCCGCCATCTTCTGCATGGCGTTGGCCATGTTCTCCATGCGGCAACCGAAGGATCCGAGCAGTTTCAACTGCTGCTGGAAAAGCTGCATCAGGTTGATCTGCGTCGACACGCCCGAGGTCGAGCCGCAGGTCACCAGGCGGCCGCCGCGTTTCAGGCACAGCATCGAGCCGGCAAAGGTGTCGGCGCCGACATGTTCGAACACGACATCGACGCCTTTCTTCCTGGTCAGCTTGCGCACGACGCCCTCGAAGCGGTCGTCGCGGTAGTTGATGACATGGTCGGCGCCGAGCGCCTTGGCCCTGTCGATCTTGTCATTCGAACCGACCGTGGTGATGATCGTGCAGCCCATCCGCTTGGCCAACTGGATCGCCGCCGAGCCGATGCCGGATCCGCCGGCATGGACAAGGATCGTCTCGCCGGGCTGCAGCCTGGCGTTGTCGAACAGCATGTGCTCGACCGTACCAAAGGTGACGGGCGCTACCGCCGCGCCAATGTCGGTCACGCCGGGCGGGGCGGGGACCAGCAGGCGCGCCGGCAGGTTGATCTTCTCCTGCGCGAAGCCGTCGAGATGGAAGCCGTGAACGCCCGAAACATGCTCGCAAAGATTGTCGCGGCCTTCGCGGCAGGCCCGGCACAGGCCGCAGGTGCGTGCGCCGTAGATCGATACCAATTGCCCGGGCAGCAGGCTGGAAACGCCGGGGCCGACCGCCTCGACCTCGCCGGAAGCCTCGGCACCGACGACCAGGGGCAGCTTGCGCTTGGCGAAGGCCATGCCGCGCCAGCCCCAGACGTCGATGTGGTTCAGCGCCACTGCCCTGATGCGCAGCGTCACTTCGCCGAGCGCGGGTGGCGGTGGGGGCGGCAGGTCCACCGTTTCAAGGCGGCGGTCCTCGATAAGTTGCAGTGCGCGCATGGAGCCTGTCGGTTCTGTTAAGCGGAAAGGGCTCGCTTAGACCGGTTCCCGCGCCATGACAAGGCAAGTGTTCTGGCCGCCGAAGCCGAAGGAGTTCGACAGAACGGTGCGAACCTGCGCGTCGCGCTTCTTGTTTGGCACGACGTCGAGCGCGATCGCGGGGTCGGGATTGTCATAGTTGATGGTCGGCGGAATGACGCTTTCGCGCATCGTCATCAGCGAAAACGCCGCTTCGACAGCGCCGGCCGCGGACAGTGTGTGGCCGATCATCGACTTGTTCGACGAGACCGGCATCGAGCCAATCCGCTCTCCGAACACGGTCGACAGCGCCAGATGCTCCATCTTGTCGTTCTCGGGGGTCGACGTGCCGTGAGCGTTGACATAGTCGATCTCGTCTTCACTCAGGCCCGCATCGGCGAGGGCGGCGCGAACCGCGGCAATGGCCGGCGAAGCGTCCGGCTTCGAGCGGGTGCGGTGAAAGTCGTCGGCCTTCTCGCCGCAACCGCCCAGGACTCCGAGAATAGTCGCGCCGCGAGCCAATGCCGCTTCAAGCGATTCCAACACCAGCGCCCCGGATCCCTCGGCCAACACGAAGCCGTCGCGATCCCTGGAGAAGGGCTTCGATGCCTTTTCGGGAATGTCGTTGTGCGTGGAGAGCGCCGAGAGCAATGAGAAACGGATCAAAGCCTCGGCGGTGGCAGAACCGTCAGCGCCGATCGATAGCGCACGGTCGCATTCGCCGCGCCGGATCGCCTCGACACCGAGCTGGATCGCGGTCGCTCCCGAAGCGCAAGCCGTCGACAGGGTGATCGGCAGACCGCGTGTGCCAAGGCGGTCGGCAAGGCGGTCGGCGATCGAGCCGAACTGGGTGGTCTCGAAAATATCCAGCTCTTTCAAGCTACGCGCCACCCGAAGCAGTCTTTCGGCGGCGGTGTCGTCCTTGTCCTTGTCGGAATTGTAGAGCGAGAAGCGCTCGGCCCAGTCGAGTTCGACCGGCGGCGATGCGAGGAAGAGCGGTCCGCCGAAATCGCTGGAATTAAGACCGGCTTCAGTCACCGCTTCGAGGCCGGCAAGCTCGGCTAGCTCATAGGTGAGCGGGCTGGCACCTTTCGAACTCGACGGCAGGAAATCGACCATGCCGGAGATGCGGGTGTTCAGTTGATCGATGGGAAAGCGGGTGATCGGGTGAATACCCGACTTGCCTGATGTCAACGCCGCCCAATTGTCTGATTTGCCGACACCAAGCGAGGTGACCACGCCGATGCCGGTGACGGCGACAATTGGCCTGCCCATGTGATCGTTCAGATTGGCCATCTGGAGCCCTCGAGCGTTTATCGTTGCAGCATGGATCGCGCAGCGCCGCGTTACGCGGCGTTGACCAGCGCCATGCCCTCGAATTGGTGATAGCCGATCGCCGTTGCAAGGACGGTCGCGGGAACGCCTTCGAACGGCTTCTCGGCTGTGGCATCGAAAACAGGGTAGGCGGCCTTGCGGTCGACGGCGAGTGCCGCCAGCGCCACGGCGAACGGAAACTGCGCTTCCTTCATATGCCCGGTCAGCGTCGAGAAGCCGCGCGTGGCAATCGCAGGATTGGCATCGAGCGCCGTTTTCTCGGCGGTGGTTGCGGCATGCGCGCCCGAGGCACCCGACAGGGCAAGCAGCTTGCCGTCCGGCAGCGCAGCCTGGCTGAGTAGTGCTGCGATCTCGGCGCCGAGCTCACCGCGTGAGCGCCTGGCGCGGCCGGAAACCACCGGTCCGAGCTCCGCATAGATCTTGCGCCCGCGGCTCACGGCGTGTTCGCGCTGCTCCAGCACCAGGAAGGCACCGCCGGATCCAGTGACGATGCCGCCGCCCTCGGCACCCTGTCTTTGCCACACAGGTTTCCAGGGGCCGCGATGCAAATAGCCGGCAAGCTCGTAACCTAGCAGCATGTCGGAATGTTCGGTCTGGAAGGCGCCGCCGACCAGGATGTGCGTCGACTGGCCGGAGCGGATTCGCGCGGCGGCCGTTTCGACGGCGGCGACGCCGGCGCCTTCCTCGCCCATGAAGGTGCGCGACGAGCCGGTCACCTTGTGGACAATGGAGATGTTGCCGGCGAGCAGGTTGGAGAGCTGGGCCAGAAACAAGGTCGGCCGCAACTCGGTGGTCAGCTTCTCGTTGAGAAGCACGTCGCGGTCGTTGCGGCTTTCCGAAGCGGCGAGGATGGCGGCATCGACCGCCTCGTCGCGCTCGCCGCCGCCGGCAGCCACAACCATGTCCATGGTCGTGCAGAGCTCGTCATTGCCCTTGATGCCGGCATCGTCCAACGCCAGGCCTGGGGCATAGGTGCCGAGCCGCTGCCATGTTTCCATCTGCCGCTGATCGCCGCGCTTGGCGATCTGCAGGTTCCAGTCGATCTCCGGCAGCGGATGGACGGTATAGGGCGCGAACCGCGCGGCTTCGAGCACCGGCTGCAAGCCCGGCTGCGCGAGCTTCTGCCAGTGTGCGTCAGGGCCTTCTCCCAAGGAGGAGACAATGCCGATACCAGTGATGACGACGTCGTGGGGGCTGCTCATGAGCGGCTTTGTGGGTCAGGCGGCGCGGCCCGTCAAGGCCACGCGCCGGCCGATGTCAGGCAGTCTTGGCGGCAACCAGCGCGTCGATCTTGGCGCACAGGTTCTTCATGACGAAGTAGTCATCGGTCGAGGCCTTGCCGTCATTGACTTCCTGGGTCCACTTTTCCAGCGGCACCTTGATGCCGAATTCCTTGTCGATGGCGAAGACGATATCGAGGAAGTCGAGGCTGTCGATGCCGAGATCGTCGATCGTGTGGCTCTCGGGCGTGATGGTGTCGATATCGATCTCGCTGGTGTCGGCAATGATCTTGGCGACTTTGTCGAACGTGGTGGAGTTCGTGGTGGACAAGGGCTTTTCCTTCTTTGCGGGCGGAATCTGTCCGCAGCTTGTTTGGGCGCTGTCTAATCGGTTTTTCCCGGCAGGAAAAGGCCTGATAAGCCGCGCGCAGATGGGGAGGGCGCGTTGAAAAGGCAAGAAGGGCCGCCGGTCAACCCGGCGGCCCTTCCCATTGACGTAAGGTCAATGCTTGGTTCGATGCATGTCGTCATCCCAAAACCGGAACCACTTAGGGACATGCATCAGCTCTCGCGAAGCTTGACCAGGTCGTTCAACAGCCCGCCCGTCCCGTTGTGGACGGTCAGCCGCTCGACCTTGCCGGCGATGGCTTCCAGGGCCTCGAGCTCCTTCAGCCGCAGCATCACCGGGTTCTCTGCCATCACCTTGGCCGTGTTGAGCAGGGAACGCGTGGCGTTCGTCTCCTCACGGCGGCGGATGACGTTGGCCTCGGCCTGCTTTTCGGCCGAAACCACCTGGTTGAGGATTTCGCGCATCTCGCCCGGCAGGATGACATCCTTGAGCGCGATATCGCTGACCTCGACCCCGATCTCGGCCATGTCGGCCCGGACCTTGGCCGCGGCTTCCTCATCGACCGTCACCTTCTTTTCAAGGATCTGGTCAAGCGTCAGTGCGCCCAGCGTCTTGCGGAAGGCGTACTGCAGGGCTCGGTAGAGGGCCTCGGAGAAGTCCTTCACCGCGCTCACCGCCTTGACCGGATCGACGACCCGGTATTCGGCCGCGATGTTGACGCGGATCGTGACGCGATCCCTGGTCAGCACTTCCTGCCCGGCGACGTCGAGCGACTGGCGCTTGAGGTCGACGACCTTGATCTGCACCATCCGTCCGACGTTCCAGAAGCCGTGCACGCCGGCGGCAAGCGTCCGAATGAGGACACCGTCGACGAACAGCAGCCCGGCCTGACCATCCAGAACCGGATGGACGGACATCAATTCCGCCTTCCGAGCCTGGCCGAGCCGGCGCATGACCGCCGAATCGATGGCAAGATCGGCCGAGGTGTCGACCATCGTCACCTTCCACGGTCCGGCATCGGTCCACAGCACCAGCTTGCGGTCCGGCGCCAGCACGCTGTGCAAATTGCCGTCGCGCTCGATGACGGCGACCTCCGTGCGCCCGGTGCGGACGACGGTGAAATGACGCGCGGCCACGTCCGGGAGCTTGTCGAACAACGCCTTCTCGTACGCCGAAACGAATTCCGGGTTCCTCAGATCGTGCCGCGAGACTTCAAGGCTGCCGCGCCGGTTGGCGAGCCAGTGCTCACCCGGCAGCAGGACAGCCTTGATCTCTCCCTTGTAGAGAGTGAGGGCACGCTCATTTTCCTTTACGAGGACGCGCTCGCGCCCAAGAACCTGATCGAGAATAGTCATTGTCTTACTCCTGTCGGGCATGGCCCCATGCGAGGCGTCACGTCATGCGTCGATCTTCCCTTCGTTTCTCGTTTCACTTCCAATTCCGGCACGAATGATCCGGGGACCGGTGGCATCAATCCGTGGCGGGCCCTCGGGAGCGGATCGCGAGGCAGCGAAGCGGGC
>NZ_RZSJ01000371.1:0-6096 GCF_003998025.1 Mesorhizobium sp. M8A.F.Ca.ET.021.01.1.1 | reverse complement strand
CTGGAAAACCTGCTCATCGGCATTCCGGGTAAGGCGGGGCGGATCGATCGCGCCGGCGGGCTGGTGCGGCTCGCCGAAATCAGCAGCCAGCACGGGCTGACACTCGACCCCAACCTGCCGGTCTCCGCGCTGTCGGTGGGCGAGCAGCAGCGGCTCGAAATCGTCAAGGCGCTGTTTCGCGGCGCAAGGCTCTTGATCCTCGACGAGCCGACCGCCGTGCTGGCGCCGAGCGAGGTCGACGGGCTGTTTTCGGCGTTGCGGTCGATGGCGGCGCAGGGGCTCGGCATCATCTTCATCTCGCACAAGCTCAACGAGGTGCGGGCGCTGACGCATCGCTGCACCGTGCTGCGGCATGGCCGCGTCGCCGGCCGTGTCGATGATCCGGCAAACACGACGTCGGCTGCAATGGCGCAATTGATGTGCGGCCATGAAATCGTGCCGCCGGCGCGTGGGCCATCGACACCGGGCGCCGATGTGCTGATCCTCGACCGCATTTCGACCTCACGGCATTCGGGCACCGCGTTGCGCGATGTGTCGCTTGTGGTGCGTGCTGGCGAGATTCTCGGCATTGCCGGAGTCTCGGGCAATGGCCAGCGAGCGCTGGCGGAGGTGATCTCGGGCGTGCGCGCGCCCGACAACGGCCAAATGACGATAGCCGGCAAACAGGTCGTGCACTTCTCGCCGCGCGAAGTGCAGGCGCTGGGCCTTGGCCGCATCCCGGAAGACCGCATGACGACGGGGCTGGTCACCAATCTGCCACTCGCCGATTCGATGGTGCTGCCGCGCATCGGCACATCAGCCTTCTCCGCCAGGGGGCTGCTCAAGCCGGATGCGATCCGCGCTTTCGCCGAGGCGCAGATCAAGGCCTATGATATCAGATGTCCCGGGCCGATGACGCGGGCCGGCGCGCTGTCCGGCGGCAATCTGCAGAAGGCGCTGCTGGCGCGCGAGCTTGCCTTTGACCCAAAGGTTCTGATCGTCTCAC
This sequence comes from Mesorhizobium sp. M8A.F.Ca.ET.021.01.1.1, assembly GCF_003998025.1. Classification (NCBI taxonomy): domain Bacteria; kingdom Pseudomonadati; phylum Pseudomonadota; class Alphaproteobacteria; order Hyphomicrobiales; family Phyllobacteriaceae; genus Mesorhizobium; species Mesorhizobium sp. M8A.F.Ca.ET.021.01.1.1. Next base: position 5,111 of record NZ_RZSJ01000371.1, on the reverse strand, counting down.
AGCCGACGCGCGGCCTCGACATTGGCGCGGCCCGTTTCATCCACGAGAAATTCCTCGACATGCGCGCCAAGGGCTGCGGCATCATCGTCATCGGCGAGGATCTGGAGGAACTGATGGTGCTCTGCGACCGCATCGCGGTGATGTATGAGGGCCGCATCGCCGGCACGCTCGACAGCGCCGATGCGAGTGTTGCGCGACTTGGCCTGCTGATGACCGGAGCGGAGGGGAAGGCGTAGCATGGGTTTGCCTCGACGTTTCGCTTGGGAGGTCGGCGCCGCCCCTCACCTGCCTGCCGGCATCCTCTCCCCGTATAGTGACGGGGAGAGGGGCGCTCTCGTCGATGGTTTCGCCAACCATCAACGTCGCGAAAACAGTCGCCGACGTTGCCGCCAGTCCCCTTCTTCCCGTCACTGTACAGGGAGAAGGTGCCGGCAGGCGGATGAGGGGCGGCGCCAACGTTCCGCGGCTAGCCCAAGAGCGGAGGGCCAAGGCTGATGTTTCGCCTCGAAGTCCGGACCTCCACGCCAGCCTGGTTCAACCTGGCACTGCCGTTGCTGGCGATCGCTGCCACGCTCGTCTTGTGCAGCGGCCTGATCGCGCTGGCCGGGGCTGGTGTGTTCGAATCCTATGGCGTCATGTTCACCGCTTCGCTCGGCGACAGCTATGCCATCACCGAAACGCTGGTGCGCGCCGCACCGATGATCTTCACCGGGCTGGCGGTCGCCGTCGCCTTCCGGGCCAAGTTCTGGAACATCGGCGCCGAGGGGCAATTGCTGGCCGGCGCGGTGGCCAGTTGCTTCGTCGGCGCGATCCCGATGCCGGGGCCACTCGCCATGCTGCTGATGGCAATCGCCGGTGCTGCTGCCGGTGCGGCGGTGGCGCTTGTCCCCGCGGCGCTACGGGTCAAATTCAAGGTCGACGACGTCGTCAGTTCGCTGCTCCTCAACTCGGTCATCTACTACGCGTTGATGGCGCTGATCGAAGGGCCGTGGAAGGATAGCTTCAGCGGCTACCCGATCTCGCCGCCGATCGAGGATTCGGCCAATTTTCCGGTGCTGATCGAAGGCACGCGGCTGCATCTCGGCGTCATCGTGGCGCTGGTCGCGGCGCCGCTGATCTGGTTCCTGATCGTGCGCACGACGCTCGGTTTCCGCATCCGCGTCACCGGTGAAAACCCGGAAGCCGCCAGATATGGCGGCATCCATGTCGAGCGAGTGCTGATCTCGACAGCATTGCTTTCCGGCGCGCTGGCCGGCCTTGCCGGTGTCGGCGAGGTCGGCGGCGTGCACTTCCAGGTGATGAGCGATATTTCGCCGGGCTACGGCTATTCCGGCATCGTCGTCGCCATGCTGGCGCGGCTCAACCCGCTCGGCGTGGTGCCGGCGGCGATCTTCCTTGCCGCCGTGATGACCGGTGCGGAAGCGATGTCGCGCGCGACCGGCGTGCCGGCGTTCCTCAGCGACGTCATCCAGGGCACGGCTCTGCTCGCCATGCTGGTCGCGCTGCTGTTCACCGCCTATCGGATCCGCCGCGTCGGGGTCGCCCGATGAGCGCCGTGCTGGAACAGATTTTTCAGGTCGGCTTTCTCGCCGCCATCATCCGCATCGCCACGCCGCTGGCCTTTGCCACGCTCGGCGAAATGTTCTCCGAACGGGCCGGCGTGCTCAATCTCGGCATTGAAGGCATCATGCTGCTATGCGCCATGACCGGCTTCACCGCCACCAGCCTCAGTGGCAGCCTGTGGCTTGGCGTGCTGGTGGCGGTGCTGACCGGCATGCTGATGGGCGCGCTGCATGCGCTGTTCACGGTGGCGCTCGGCCTCAGCCAGCATGTCTGCGGCATCGGCGTGACGCTGTTCTCATCGGGGCTTGCCTATTTCCTCTACCGGCTGATCTTCGGCCAGCAATCGCTGCCGCCGAGCATCAAGGGTTTTCAGACGCTGCCGATACCGGTTCTGTCGGACATTCCGGTTCTCGGGCCGGCGGTGTTCAACCAGTTCGCGCTGGTCTACATGGCGATCCTGGCCATCCCGCTCGCTGCCTTCGTGCTCTACCGCACGCCATGGGGCCTGTCGGTGCGCATGGTCGGCGAGAACCCGCGTGCCGCCGATTCCGCCGGCGTCAGCGTCATTGCCACGCGCTTCCAGGCCGTCATCCTTGGCGGTGCACTGATGGGGCTCGCCGGCGCCTTCCTGTCGATGGCGCAGTTCAACGCCTTCACCTTCGGCGTGGTGTCCGGACGCGGCTGGGTGGCGATCGCGCTGGTCGTGTTCGGCCGCTGGGATCCGTGGCGCTCGGCGGGTGCGGCGCTGCTGTTTGCCTTCGTCGATGCGCTCCAGCTGCGCATGCAAGCGAGCGGGCTCGGGCACATCCCTTACGAGGCGTTCCTGATGCTGCCCTTCATCTTTACGATTGTCGCCATGGCGGTGATGTCGCGCAACGCGGTAGCGCCCTCGGCGCTGCTGAAGCCGTTTCGACGGGAAGAGCGGTAGGCAAGAACCTTCCTGCATCGCGCTAGGGATGCCGCCATGCTGTCTCTGTCGATTGCTCAGATCGATCGATCCCCACAGCAATTTCACACCAATTTTTGGCGGTCAATGAGAAAATAATTCTGCCAATGACCGGAAAATAGCAATCGACAAAGTCTACAAGTTTTATAGATTAACCGGCGAGACGGAGGTCGATATGTCCTATATCCAGAACGCCCAGACCGACAGCAGCGGCCAGAGGCTGGCCAATGCCCAGGGCTTTCGCCCGGCCTACGCCGGCGCTTTCGCCTATCTCGTCTTTGCCCTTGCGTTCGTGTTCACCGGGGCAGTCGTGCTGGGCCTTATTCCCTAAGGCACCGGATCGGCAGGGGTAGCTGCCCCACAGTTGTCAGGCAATCGGAGTTGAATGAACCGGATCCCGGAGCGCTTTCGGGCCTGTGGATTCGCATTTCACAGCATCAGTGATTCCAGTGATGGAGGAGATGACAATGCCGATCGAATTCACGCATGTTCCCGGCAAGACCGCCGACGCGACGGTTCCCTTTTTCTATGACTTCGCAGAGACCGCGACCAAACTCGGGCTGATCGAGGACGGCGGTTTCCAGAAGATCGTCGTCGACGATTCGGCCGGTCTGCTGACCAACATGGATCTTGCCGCCCAGGTGCTCAACCGCACTGCTTCGCTGGAAGTGGTGCTCACCCATTGGGCCGGCGTGATCGAACCGACGGTGGCTGCCCGCCAGTTGGCGTCCATCGACAGGGGGAGCGGCGGACGGCTGGCCCTCAGGATGATCAGCGAGCCGTTGAACGACGACGATGCCGAGACACGGCCGGTCGGACATGGCGTCGTCTGGCAGCGGATCGACGAATATCTGGTGCTGTTGAAGCGGCTGTGGTCGAACGACCGGCCCTTCGACCACGAAGGTGCGTTCTACAGCATCAAGGGTGGTTATATCGAGCGCAAGGGTCCGCATGGCGCCGACCTCGTGATCCGTATGGGCGGGCAATCCGGAACTGCGCTGAAGGTGGCAGGCCGGCATGCCGATGTCTTCGAACTGGCGCCGGGTCCGATCGACGATATCAGGCAATTGATGGAGCGGGCGCGTCGCGCCGCGGCCGAACATGGCCGCGCCGGCAAACTGCGCTTCGCGCTTCCGGTCAGGATCCACCAAGGTGTTTCCGTCGCCGGCCAAAAGACGGTCGACCTCTCCGGGCCTCCGGCCCAGGTCGCGCTGTCGCTGCTTGCCTATGCGGCTCTCGGCATCGATGAGTTCATGGTCATCGGCGTCGACACGCCACACGAGATCGCGACGGCTGGCCGGGAAACCATTGCGTTGCTGCGCAACTCCCTGGCGCGCCGGGAGGCTAACGAATTCCACCACGGAGCTTATGCGCCTGGCGCTGGGCTGGAGACGCGAGCAGTGGGCTGAGGCCCGTCAATCTTCTGTTGCATGATGTCTGCCGGCAAGCCGCGACAGGCCATCGATGACGGCGTCCGAATCGGCCAGCACGCCGAAGACGCCGTCCTCGACCGTCACCATGTGCAACGCCGCTTCATGCGCCTTTTGATCACCGCTAGCGCAGGCGTCCGAAATGGTCAGGCACTGGAAATTGCGGTCACAGGCCTCGCGCAGCGTGGTGTGAACGCAGACATCCGTCGTGCATCCGGAAAACATCAGATGCGTGATGCCTTGCGCGCGCAGCACGAGCTCGAAATCCGTATAGGTGAAGGCGCTGTTGCAGGTCTTGTCTACGATGATGTCGTGCGGTGCGACATCGATCTCCGGAACGATCTGGAAGCCCGCGCCCGAGCGCAGCAGGACGTCGGTGCCGTCGAGACCGGCGCGCTTGCGGCGCCATTTCTCATAGGGCGTCATGTCGGCCATGTCGGCGCGGTAACCCTGCCTGGTGTGGACGATGGTGAGCCCGGCCCTGCGCGCGGCCGCGATCAGGCGGTTCACCGTGGGCAGGATCGCCCGCAGCGGCGAGGGGTCATATCCCTTCCTGGCGAAATAGCCCGTTGTCGACAGGAAATCCTGTTGCAGGTCGATGACGATCAACGCAGTGTTTTGGGCCACCAGCCTGCCATCATAAGGGTAGTCGAAGGGTATTGCCTTGATCATCCGGAGCTCCTTGCCGCCGGATCATTCTAGCGACTTCGCATCGATGCCGCGACACCGGAAGTCCGGTATCGTGCGGTGGATATCGCCGGCGCGGATCGCCCATAATCGGTAACAAGCCGTCACGGCGCTTCAGGGTTTTGACCGGCACATTCCCAAGAGTTGTTGAGTGCCGTTGTCATCTTCAATGTTGACTAGTAAGTTCATGTTTTATAGTCAACCCGGGCACCTGCCTGCCGTAACCAGGATTGGAAAACGGCGGCCGCGCTGGAGAAATGCCATGGCCGGGGCCGAAGCTGATACCCAGACCGCATTCTGGCCGCCGTGAGAGCAAGGAAGAAGCTCGTGTCGAGACATGGTTTGTTGGCGGCGTTGGTCGCATCGGTGATCCTGGCGGCGACCGGCGCGGTGGCCCAGGAGCAACCGGCCGTCGCTGCAGCAGTAGTCGGGGCCCCTGCCGCGCCGGCAGAAGCGGCACAAGCTGCTCCAGCTGTACCGGCACC
>NZ_RZSJ01000370.1:0-6099 GCF_003998025.1 Mesorhizobium sp. M8A.F.Ca.ET.021.01.1.1 | reverse complement strand
GCTTGATCTTGTCCCAGTCGCCTATGCCCGGCAGCGGCGCGTCGATGACGACCCATTTGGCGATGCGCTTCGGATATTGCGCGGCCAGCGCATAGCCGACCATGTTGCCGATGTCGTGCGTTACCAGCTCGGCCTTGTCGATCTTCAGCGCATCCATCACGCCGGCGATGTCGACCGCCTGGTTCTTCTTGGTGTAGCCGTCGTCGGGATGCGCCGAAAGGCCCATGCCGCGCAGGTCCGGCACGATCACCGTGTGATCCTTCATCAACGCAATCGCGGCCGGCGCCCACATGTCGCCGGTATCGGCGAAGCCATGCAGCAGCACGACCGCCGGGCCTTTTCCGCCGACACGGACGTGCAGGCTGGTGCCGTTGGTCTTGATCGTCTGCGTCTTGAAGCTGGCAGGAAAAGCGACCACGCGGGCCGAGGCCGGAATGCTCATTGCCAACAAGCCGAGCACTATGACCAAAGCACGAAACATGAAGCACTCCTGGAGGTTTGTTCTATCACCGCAGTATCGCGGTTTTGTGAACTATGACACCATGCCCTTGATTTCGTTAGGCGACGGTCGCCTGATTGTGAATTCGGGAAAGCCGAACAATGCTGAAGCTCGAAGCCGCCGCCGCCTTTGTCGCCGTGGCGGAATCCGGTTCGATCACCGAAGCGGCCCGGCGCATGGCGCTGTCGAAATCCGTCATCAGCGAGCGGCTGTCGGAACTCGAACGCGGCCTCGGCACGAAGCTGCTGGACCGCACGACGCGCAAGCTTTCCATCACCGAGACAGGACGAAGTTTCTATGAACGCGCCAAGCGCATCATGCAGGAGGTGGCCGATGCCAGCGCCGAGATCGCCGAGCGCCGCGGTGAACTCGCCGGGCCGCTCAGAATAGCGGCGCCGACCAGTTTCGGAATCCTGCATCTCGGCCCGGCGCTGTATGGCTTCCTGGCCAAGCATCCGGGGATTGAGCTGACGCTCGATCTCGACGACCGCTTCGTCAGCATAGTGGCCGACGGCTACGACGCCATTTTGCGTCACGGGCCGGTGGTCGACGACGGCCCCGTCATCGTCAGGAAGCTGGCTTCGAGCCGGCGCTTCCTGGTGGCAGCGCCGGACTATCTCGAGACATTCGGACGGCCCGGGACGGTCGAGGACCTGAAACGCCACAAGGGCATCATCTATTCCATACGGGGCGCCGCCGACTGGCGGTTCAAGGTTTCACGGCGGCTGACGACTGTCCGCCCTCAGACCACGTTGCGCGTCAACAACGGGATCCTGATGCGCGATGCCGCGCTTGCCGGCCTCGGCCTGGCCCTGCTTCCCGCCTATTTCATCCAGGCGGAAATCGCCGACGGGCGGCTGGTGAGCGTCGATGTCGGCGCCGAGCCGGAAGGAGCCAGCATCTACATGGCCTTTCCCGAGGACCGGCGCGGATCGGCCAAACTGCGCGCGCTCACCGCATGGCTGCGCGATGTGTTTGGCGACCCGCCCTACTGGGAAGCATGAGGCCGGCATTCACCTGGCATCGTGGAAGATAATGCCGACCGTGTGGCGCATGCCTGAGCGCAGCCGGCTGACGCCGTGGCGCAGATTGACGCGGTAGTTGCCTTTCGTTCCCTGTACCGGCCGGTTGTGGACGGCGAAGGCCACCGCATCGCCCTGGCGCAGGGGCACCACTTCGACCCGGCTCTGCATGCGCGGCCGCTGTTCGGTCAGCGCGAATTCGCCGCCGGTGAAATCCTCGCCGGGCTCCGAAAGCAGGATCGCCACCTGCAGCGGGAAGGCGAGATCGCCATAGAGGTCCTGGTGCAGGCAGTTGAAGTCGCCGGGCACATATTGCAGCAGAAGCGGCGTCGGCCTGACCTGGCCGGCGGCATGGCACTGGTCGAGGAACGCGGCGTGCGTGGCGGGGTAGCGCATGGCGATCCCCATGCGCTCGTTCCAGCGGTTGGCGACCTCGGCCAGCCTGGGATAGAGCGCGCCGCGCAGGCCGCCGATCAGGTCGGGCAGGGGATAGCGGAAATAGCGGTATTCGCCCTTGCCGAAGCCGTGCCTGGCCATGTGGATGTGGCTGCGGAAATGCTGCTCCTGGGGGTAGAGGCCGGCGAGCTGCCGGCACTCTTCGGGTGAGAGCAGCTTTTCCATCACCGCGCAGCCGAAGCCGTCGAGCTCGGCGGTGAGCGCCGGCCAGTCGTAGGCGGCGATGCGTGTCTCGGCGGCTTCGATCAGCGATGGGGCAACAACCCTGGCGTCGGCGTTCATATCGCCGCCTCCCGCTCCAGCAAGGCGCGCTTGCGTTCGATCCCCCAGCGGTAGCCGGACAGCGAGCCGTCGGCGCGCAGCACGCGGTGGCAGGGAATGCCGAGCGCGATGGGGTTGGCGGCACAGGCCGTCGCCACGGCGCGGGCGCCGTCCGGCATGCCGAGGCGCCGGGCAAGGGCGGTGTAGGTGACCTTGGCGCCGCACGGAATGGTGCGCAGCGCCTCCCACACGCGCTGCTGGAAGTGCGTGCCGTGGCGCATGTCGAGCGGCAGGTCGAGGCCGGCGCCAGGCAACTCGATGAAGCGCGCAATCGCCACGAGATCGTCGCGCAAGCCGGCCTCGTTTTCGAGCGGCACCCTGCCGGGGAAGCGGTTGGCGAGGTCCTGTTCCAGCGTATTGGCGTCGGAACCGATCAGGATGGCGCAGATGCCGATAGGACTGCGCGCCACGAGGATGCGACCAAGCGCGGACTGGCCGATGGCATAGGTGATGGTGTCCAGGGCGGCGCTGGCGCCCGTTGCCGGCATATGGGTTTGCATGTGGTTCATTGCCTTCACTCCGTCTGTGTGCCTGAACCCTAGCCACGGGCCGGATGTTCCTCACTCCGGTGCTTGCTTTCAAATTCAAATCTCGGGCGCCTGAATGGCGAAAGTAGGTGCTCTACGGCGCCCCCCTCTGTCCTGCCGGACATCTCCCCCACGAGGGGGGAGATTGGATGTCATCATCGCCTTTGCCAATTTCCAACGTTGCAAGAATGGGCGGGGCGCCAAAACTGCCGATCTCCCCCCTTGTGGGGGAGATGTCCGGCAGGACAGAGGGGGGCGCCGTAGAGTGCTGAGGTGTACTAGGCGACACGCGTGACGCAGGCCTCGCCGAGCAAGAACACCTCGCCTGATAACAGCCGCAGCTCGATCTCGCCGGTGGCGGTGCGGTTCCACTCAGCCTTGCCTCCGTGGACCAGTTCGCCGATGGCGGCCATGACCAGCGCCTTCGCGTCCTCTCTGACGGCAGCGCCGTTGGCGATCTGGCTGTTGGCACCGGTGGTGGGAGACCTGGCCATCGCGCGCATTGCCGAATCCTCGTCAGGCCCGCGAGGACCGGTAGGTCGTCGCCGTCCCGCCGGCCTCGCGGTCGAGCAGCGCGCGTTTGCGCTCCGCGCCCCAGGCATAGCCCGACAGGGCGCCGTCCTTCCGGATCACGCGGTGACAGGGGATAGCGACCGCAAGGGCGTTGGCCGCGCAGGCGGCGGCGATGGCGCGGGTCGCCTTCGGCGCGCCGACACGCCGCGCGATCTCGGCATAGGAAACGGTGTGGCCGGCCGGGATGTCCCGCAAGGCCTGCCAGACGCGCTGCTGGAACGCGGTGCCGCGCACGTCGAGCGGCAGGTCGAGACCGAGCGCCGGCGCCTCGACGAAGCCGACGACGCGGGCGACCAGAGCCTCGTAGTCGCCGTCGCCGCCGACCAGCCGCGCCTTGGGGAAACGGTCCTGCAGGTCGCGCACCAGCGCGTCCGGATCGTCGCCGAGCAGGATCGAGGCGACGCCCTTGCGGCTCGACGCGACCAGTATGGCGCCGAGCGAGGTCTCGCCGACGGCAAAGCGTATGTCCTCATTGGCGCCGCCGGAACGGTAGCGCGTCGGCGTCATGCCGAGCATACCGGTCGACTTCTCGTAGAAACGCCCGCTCGAATTGAAGCCCGCATCGTAGATCGCCGATGTCACGCTGACGCCGCCTTCCAGCCCCTGGCGGACCCGGGCGGCACGGCGGGCCGCTGCATACTCTTTCGGCGTCAGCCCGGTGACCGCCTTGAAAACGCGGTGGAAATAGCCGGGACTTCGGCCGGCGGCATCAGCCAGTTCGGCAAGCGAGGGTTCGTCCTCGCTCGCCTCGATCCTGCGGCAGGCATCGGCGACCATCGCGACGTTGGCGGCCTCGAGCGAAGGGCCATCCGGATTGCAGCGCCGGCATGGACGAAAGCCTGTCGCCTTCGCCTGTTGTAAAGTGTCGTGCAACTGGACATTGGCGGGGTTGGCGCGCCGGGACGGGCAGGACGGCCGGCAATAGACGCCGGTCGTCGCCACCGAATACCAGAATGCGCCATCGGCCGACTTGTCGCGCGCCACGATGCGCGCCCAGCGCGGATCGTCGTCCACCGGCAGTGGCGCGGGTTGCAGATGTTTGGTCAGGGTGATGAACATAAGCGCATAGAAGCCGCCAAAAGGCCGCCTCGCCACCCGTTTCCTGCCAAACGGCGCAGATCGCGGTCGATGAGCCTCGCTGTCCTACGCCGCGCGCTTGGGCTCCACCGCGAAGGGGCTGAGGCCGAGCCAGGTCTGCATCTGCCTGCCGATGGCCTGGTCGCCGGTCAGGACGACCTTCGCGCCGGCCTTCTCGACGGTGAGCAATCCCATCCAGATCGCCGTCATCGTGTGCAGGTCGGTCGAGACATAGAGGTCGACGTCGAAGCCCGGATCGTACCAGCACAGGTCGACCTCGCCGTGCTTTTCGACGATCAGCCACCAGGAGCGTTTGGAGGCGGGGAGTTCCTGATACAGAAATTGTATCACCGTGCGTCCTTCCGGCAGCGGCGAGGGGTTCAAATTGCGCCGCATGTCCCACATCAGCAGCGACGGATCGAGATTCTTCAGCGACAGCCGGGACTCGACCCATTTCTGGCCCCAGAACCCCATCGCCTCGACGACCGGGCGCAGATCGCGGCCGGCCTCGGTCAGCCGGTAGTCGAAGATCCCTTTCTCTCCCTGGACCTCCTTGCGCTCGACGATCCCCGCCAACTCTAGCTCCTTCAGCCGTTGCGACAGAAGGGTCGGCGACATTTTCGGCACGCCGCGGCGCAGGTCGTTGAAGCGGGTCGATCCCGCCACGAGCTCGCGCATCAGCACCATCGTCCAGCGGGTGCACAGCACTTCGGCGGCCATCGATAGCGGGCAGAACTGTTTGTATCCGTGCTGGGTCATGACTGTGCCTCTCCCTCGAACCTGCGGCCAACATTAGTCCTTCGTGATTGAAGCGGCGAGTACAGAAACTGTACCGGCCCGGTACAGATCGCGGACTGGCTGGCGCTGGCCCTGCCATGCGAGCCCTTTGGCCGGTGCGCACGGGATACCCCTGTGCGCCGCAACCAGGAGACCACAATGACTGCTTACGTTATCGCGGACATCAAGATGAAGGACCCGAAGTGGGTCCCGGCTTACGCCGCCTCGGTGCACGACCTCGTCCACAAGCATGGCGGCAAATATCTGTCGCGAAGCGGCAATGTGACGACGCTCGAAGGCATGCCGCTCGACACGACGCTGATCGCCCTGATGGCTTTCCCGTCGGAAGCCGCGGCGCGCGCCTTCACCAGCGATCCGGCCTATGCGCCTTTCGTTTCGGCCCGCCAGGACGGCAGCGACAGCCGTTTCCAGCTGATCGACGACACCGATCTGGCCGGAACGATCCCGTACCTGCCGAAGGGATGACCGGCATTCGCCGCGTTTTCGGGATCTCCACGCAACAACAGCCACGGCGCTTGCCTGTCGCGCCGCCGTATTGCCGGCGGCCGGCCAGCCGTGCTTTTTCAACAGGAATGGATATGAAATCAAACTTTCGCAACGGGCTTCTCATGGCGGGGGCCGTGCTGGCCGTCTGCACGACCTTCGCACAGGCGCATCAGGAGGCGGCGGGCGCGCCGGACGCCAATCCGCTGGCCGAAAAGGTGCGGGCAGCCAACAGCCGGTTTCTCGACGTCAACGCGGCGACGGCGGAAGGCTATGCGCCCATTCCCTGCGCCAGCGGCATCACCGGCGGCGCCATGGGCATCCACTATGTCAATGGCGGGGA
>NZ_RZSJ01000036.1:0-20367 GCF_003998025.1 Mesorhizobium sp. M8A.F.Ca.ET.021.01.1.1 | reverse complement strand
AGGATGACGAAGCGATGGCGGTTATTCCGGAATAACGGCGGTGGCCTGGATCTCCACCTTGGCGCGGTCCTCCACCAGCGCCACCACCTGCATGGCGGCCATTGCCGGAAAATGCCGGCCGATCACTTCGCGATAGGCCTCGCCAATCCCCTTGAGATTGCCGAGATATTCGGCCTTGTCGGTGAAATACCAGGTCATCGAGGTGATGTGCCGTGGCTCCGCGCCGGCCTCGGCCAGCACCGCGACGATGTTCTGGAGGGTCTGCCGCACCTGGCCGGCGAAATCGTCGGTCTCGAACTGGCATTGCCCGTTCCAGCCGACCTGGCCGCCGACGAAGACGAGCTTGCCGCGCGCCGCCACGCCGTTGGCGTAGCCGACGGGTTTTGCCCAGCCTTCCGGCTGCAGGATCTCGTGCATGTCGTCTCTCCGCTATCCAATATCGGGTCCGCAATATCCGTGTCGAAAACAATTCAGTCCGTGGTCACGACCCGTTCAGGCCGCGCCCATCACTTGCCGCGCGATCACCACCTTCTGCACGTCCGAAGCGCCCTCATAGATGCGCAGCGCGCGGATTTCGCGATACAGGCTCTCGACGATGTGGCCTTTGCGGACACCGTCGCCGCCATGCAGTTGCACCGCTTTGTCGATCACCTCCTGCGCCTTGTCTGTGGCGAACAGCTTGGCCATCGCCGCCTCTCGGGTGACGCGGGCGGCGCCCATGTCCTTGGTCCAGGCGGCGCGGTAGACCAGCAGCGCCGCCGCATCGACGTCGAGGGCCATGTCGGCGATATGGCCCTGCACCATCTGCAACTCGGCCATCGGCGCGCCGAACAGCTTGCGCTCGGCCACTCTGTTGATGCTTTCATCGAGCGCCCGGCGGGCAAAGCCGAGCGCTGCCGCACCGACCGTCGAGCGGAACACGTCGAGCACCGACATGGCGATGCGAAAGCCGTCGCCCGGCCTGCCGATCAGCGCCGAGGTGGGAACACGAACCTCGTCGAACGACAAACGCGCCAGCGGATGCGGCGCAATCACTTCCAGCCGCTCGGCAATGTCGAGGCCCTTGGCATCGCCCGGCACGATGAAGGCCGAGAGGCCCTTGGCGCCCGGCGCTTCGCCAGTGCGGGCAAAGACGACATAGAGATCGGCGATGCCACCATTCGAAATCCAGGTTTTTTCGCCGGTGAGAACATAGCTGTCGCCATGGCGGGTCGCCGTCATTTCCGTGTTGGCGACATCGGATCCGGAGCGCGGTTCCGACAGGGCGAAGGCGGAGATCGCCTTGCCGGCGCGCGTCTTAGCCAGCCATTGCCGCTGTTCCGGCGTGCCGAACAGGCTAAGCGCACCAGTGCCGAGCCCCTGCATGGCGAAAGCGAAATCGGCCAGCCCGTCATGGCGCGCCAGCGTCTCGCGCGTGATGCACAAGGAACGCACGTCGAGCGGGCCGGGATTGTCCGTGTCGACAGCTGTCGGCATCAGCCAGCCGTCGCGCCCAAGCATGGCCACCAACTCGCGGCAGGCAGCATCGATGTCGTGATGATCGACGGGGACGTTCTTTGCGCACCAGGCGTCGAGCTGCTCTGCGAGCTCGCGATGGCGGTCTTCGAAGAACGGCCAGTTGAGGAAAGAGCGGTCAGGCATGTCTGCCTCCGCAGCTCTGCGAGGTTTGCGCTCTACGGCGCCCCCCTCTGTCCCGCCGGCATGTCCTTCTCTGGCGAAGAAAACATCCTCAATTCCCCTCGAACACCGGCTTTTCCTTGGCCACAAAAGCCCGATACGCCCGCTCGAAATCGCGGGTCTGCATGCAGATCGCCTGCGCCTGCGCTTCCGCCTCGATCGCCTGGTCGAGGCCCATCGACCATTCCTGGTTGAGCTGCGTCTTGGTGATGCCGTGGGCGAAGGTCGGGCCCGAGACGATGCGGGCCGCCATCTCCAGCGCATCGGCCTCGAGAGCCGCCGCATCGACCAGCCTGTTGTAGAAGCCCCAGCGCTCGCCTTCCGCCGCCGTCATGGTTCGGCCGGTGTAGAGCAGTTCGGCGGCGCGGCCCTGGCCGATGATGCGCGGCAGGATCGCGCAGGCGCCCATGTCGCAGCCGGCCAAGCCCACGCGTGTGAACAGGAAGGCGGTCTTGGCCTCCGGCGTGGCGATGCGGATGTCGGAACTCATGGCGATGATGGCGCCGGCGCCGACCGCGACACCGTCAACCGCCGCGATGATCGGCTTGCCGCAATTCAGCATCGCCTTGACGAAATCGCCGGTCATGCGGGTGAAGGCGAGGAGCTGCTTCATGTCCATCTTGACCAGCGGACCGATGATGTCGTGGACATCGCCGCCGGAGCAGAAATTGCCGCCATTGGACAGGAACACCACGGCGTCGACATCGTCGGCATAGACAAGATCGCGGAACGTGTCGCGCAACTCGGCATAGCTGTCGAAGGTCAGCGGGTTCTTGCGCTCAGGCCGGTCGAGCCGGACCTTGGCGATCCGGCCCTCGACCTCCCACAGGAAATGCTTCGGCTTGCGGCCGGCCATTGCAGTCATTCGCGTCCCTCCCAGTTGCTGCGGAACGAGGTCAGCATGCCGGTCAGCCGGCGGGCATCCTCCTCGCTGACCTTGCCCAGCAATTCACCGATCCAGCCCTCATGCGCGGCGGCGATGGTGGCAAAGGACTTGGTGCCCTCCTCGGTCAACCGCACCATCGAGGTGCGGCGGTCGCCATTGCGGCGTGCACGCGCCACCAGTCCTTCGGAAACCAGACGGTCGACGATGCCGGTGACATTGCCGTTGGAGACCAGCAGGAAGCGCGAGAGGTCGCTCATCAGCATGCCTTCCGGCGCCCGGTAGAGTGCTGCCATGACGTCGAAGCGCGGCAGCGTCGTATCGAATTCCTTCTTCAGCCGCTCGCGCAACTCGGCCTCGATCGTGCGCGAGGCGCGCAGCAGCCTGATCCAAAGACGCAGCCGGTCCTTGCCGGGTCCCGATGGCACGGGCAGGGGGCCGGCTACCATGTTTCACCTCCCGAGATCGAAATCGCCTGTCCGGTGATCGACGCCGCAGCATTGCCGCACAGCCAGAGCACGGCGGCGGCTACTTCCTGAGGCTGGATGAAACGGCCCTGCGGATTGGTCGAGGCCAGGCTCGCCCGTGCCTCGTCAGCCGAGCGTCCGGTCTTTTCGACGATGCGCTGGATGGACTCCTCCAGCATGTCGGTCTCGACGAAGCCAGGACACACCGCATTGACGGTGACGCCGGATTTCGCCGTCTCGGCGGCAAGCGCCCGCATCAGACCGACGACGCCATGCTTGGCCGCTACATAGGGCGCGACATAGGCGTAGCCTTTCAGACCGGCGGTCGAGGCGATGAAGACGATGCGGCCTGCCTTGCGCGCGGCCATGCCGGCCAGCGCCGGCTTCACCGTCAGGAAGGCTCCGGTCAAATTGACGTCGAGCGTCCGCTGCCAGTCGGCAAGCGTCGTCTTGTGCGCCGGCGTGCTGCCGGCCATGCCGGCATTGGCGACGACGATGTCGAACGGTCCGCGCGCGGCCTCGGCCTGTGTGTAGAGCGCGGCCATCGCCGCCTCATTGGTGACGTCGGCGGCAATGCCATGGATGCGGTCGTTTTCGCTGGCAACCTTCGCGAGTTCAGCTTCGCGACGCCCACATATGGTCACGTCGACACCAGCCTCGGCTAACGCCAGCGCGATGGCCCGGCCGACGCCGGATCCGCCGCCGGTGACCAGCGCGTGCTTGCCGGGAATCGTGGCCGCCGCTGTCATACTTTCAGCCCCGCCGCCGCTTCGCGCTCAGCCAGCCGGTAGATTTGGTCGCGTCCGGGCAGATAGGGATCCGGCCATTTAACGCCACGGTCGCCGAGCGTCACCGCCGCATGCAGCGTCCAGTAGGGATCCGCGAGATGCGGCCGTGCCAGCGCCACCAGATCGGCGCGGCCGGCCATCAGGATCGAATTGACATGATCCGGTTCGTAGATGTTGCCGACCGCCATCGTCGCCATGCCGACCTCGTTGCGGATGCGGTCCGAAAACGGCGTCTGGAACATGCGGCCATAGACCGGCTTGGCAGCAATCGAGGTCTGGCCGGCCGAGACGTCGCATATGTCGACGCCCGCCTCATGCAGCATGCGCGCGATCTCGACGGCGTCGGCCGGCGTCACGCCTTCGATCCCGACCCAGTCATTGGCCGAAATGCGGACCGAGATCGGTTTTCCCGTCGGCCAGGCGGCGCGCACCGCACGGAAGATCTCGAGGGGATAGCGCATGCGGTTTTCCAGCGAACCGCCATAGGCGTCAGTGCGCCCGTTGGTGACCGGCGTGATGAACGACGACAGGAGATAGCCGTGCGCCGCATGGATCTCCAGCATGTCGAAGCCGCAGCGATCGGCCATTTTGGCGGAGGCCACGAACTGGTCGCGCACCAAATCCATGTCGGCGCGATCCATCGCCTTCGGCACCTGATTCTGCGGCGACCACGCGACGGCCGATGCCGCCATGACAGGCCAGTTACCCGAGTCCAGCGGCACGTCAGTGCCTTCCCAGCCGACACGGGTCGAACCCTTGGCGCCGGAATGGCCGATCTGGGCGCAGATCTTCGCTTCGGTTTCGGTATGGACGAAATCGACCAGCCGCCTCCACGCCACCTCATGTTCGGGCGCGTAGAAGCCGGGGCAGCCAGGCGTGATCCGCCCTTCCGGGCTGACGCAGGTCATCTCGATATAGACAAGCCCGGCGCCGCCCTTGGCGCGCTCGGCATAATGGGTGAAATGCCAATCGGTTGGGCAGCCGTCGACGGCCTTGTACTGCGCCATCGGCGAAACGACGACGCGGTTGTTGAGAACCATGTCGCGCAGCTTGAAGGGGGCGAACATCGGCGCCCGGCGCAGCCTGTTGCCGCCGGCACCAGCCTGGCGCTGAAACCACTCTTCTGCGCCGCCCAGCCATTCGGCATCGCGCAGCCGCAAATTCTCGTGGCTGATGCGTTGCGAACGGGTCAAGAGCGAATAGTTGAACTGCACTGGATCGAGACCGAGATAGCGCTCGACCTCCTCGAACCATTCCAGAGAATTGCGCGCCGCCGATTGCAGCTTCAGCACCTCGGTGCGGCGAGCGTCCTCATATTTGCGGAACGCGGCCTCGAGGTCCGGTTCGGTCTCGACATAGTCGGCCAGCGCCACCGCGCTTTCCAGGGCGAGTTTGGTGCCGGAGCCGATCGAGAAATGCGCCGAGGCCGCGGCGTCGCCCATCAGCGCCAGATTCTTGTAGGACCAGCGCTCGCACAGCACGCGCGGGAAATTGATCCAGGCCGAGCCCCTGATGTGGTTGGCGTTGGTCATCAGCGCATGGCCGCCAAGATGTTTGGCGAAGATGCGCTCGCAGACCGCGATGGACTCCTGCTGCGACATCGCGCCGAAGCCGAAGGCGGCCCAGGTCTGTTCGCTGCATTCGACAATGAAGGTCGCGGTCTCGCTGTCGAACTGGTAGGCGTGCGCCCACACCCAGCCATGCTCGGTCTTTTCGAAGATGAAGGTGAAGGCGTCGTCGAATTTCTGGTTGGTGCCAAGCCAGACGAACTTGCATTTGCGGGTGTCGATGTCGGGCTTGAAAATGTCGACGAAGGTATTGCGCGCCCTGGAGTTCAGCCCGTCGGCGGCGACGACCAGGTCATGCGTCTCCATATAGGGGCGGGGGTCGGCGATGTCGGTTTCGAACATCAGCTTGACGCCGAGTTCGCGCGCGCGCCGCTGCAAGAGCACCAGCAGGCGCTTGCGGCCGATGCCGCAGAAGCCGTGGCCCGACGAGACCGTGCGCACGCCGTCATGGATGACGGCGATGTCGTCCCAATAGGCGAAATGCTTCTTGATCCAGACGGCGCTGACGGGATCATTCTCAGCAAGATTATCGAGCGTCTCGGCCGACAGCACGACGCCCCAGCCGAACGTGTCGTCGGCGCGATTGCGCTCGAACACCGTCACGTCGTGCGCGGCGTCCCTCAGTTTCATCGAAATGGCAAAGTAGAGGCCGGCTGGTCCGCCGCCGAGAACCGCAACCTTCATCTGTGCGATCTCCTCTTCGCTTGCTGTGCCTCAGTATCGCGCCGGAGGTAAGATATTTCAAGCTTAAAGTTTTATGTCGAAATGATTAGGCGGGGATTGCGTGGCGCGCTTGCGTGACGTCCCTGCAAGCGCGCCGCGGGAGATCATTTCTCCGGGTTCTTCGGGCTCCACAGCACGGTCTCGGCACCCTTCTCATAGGCCATGCCGTTGGGATAGCTGATCGCTTCCAGTTGCAAGCCCCAGGGTGCCTGGAAATAGAGGATGGTCTGGCCGGCGGCGGGCCCTTCCTTGACCGGCAGCGGCCCCATCCGTGTCTTCACGCCCTTGCCGTCGAGATAGGCTTTCGCCGCGGCAACGTCGTCGACGTAGAAGGCGATGTGGAAGCCGCCAATGTCGCTGTTCTTCGGTGTCAGGTCCTTCTGGTCGGGCGCGGTGTATTTGAACAGCTCGATGTTCGATCCGCTACCGCACCGGACCATGGTGATCTGCTCGATGACCGCCTTCGGATCGACGCCCAGCACGTCCTGCATGAAGGTGCCCTTGTCGTCGGCGAACGGTCCGAACGACATCGCCTTCTTGCAGCCCACGACTTCGGTGAAGAAATCGACCGCCTGCTTCATGTCGGGAACCGTGATGCCGGTATGGTCGTGTCCGCGCATGCCGGGGATCGAATCCGCCGCCGCCGCTCCCATCGATCCGAGCAGGATCGCGGCGAGCATCGTGCCGCGGGTTGCGTAGTTCATGTTACCCTCCGTTCGCGGGCTGATTTCGCCCCCATGCACGTCCGAGGCCCGCTCTTCGGCGTGCGGGATGAAAAGTCTTATGCCGGCGCCTTCGCGGGCGGCCGCAGCCAGTCCGCGTCGATCTCGGGAAGCGGAATGGCGGCAAGCAGGTCTCGCGTGTAAGTCTCCCTGGGATTGTCGAACAGCGCATCCGTGGCGCTCTGCTCGACGATGCTGCCCTCGCGCATGACGATCACCTGTTGGCAGAGCCGCCGGATGACCGACAGGTCGTGGCTGATGAAGGCGACCGTCAGGCCCATCTCCGCCGCGAGCTTCTCCAGCAAGGTCAGGATCTGCGCCTGTGTCGAGACGTCGAGCCCGGAGACGATCTCGTCGGCCAGCAAGAATTTCGGCGACAGCGCCAGCGCGCGCGCAATGCCGACGCGCTGGCGCTGGCCGCCCGACAGCTGGTGCCGGTAGCGGCTGGCGAAGCTCTGCGGCAGGCCGACGCGTTGCAGTGCCTCTGCGACGCGGGATTTCAGATTGTCGCCAAGCCCATTCTGTTTCAGCGGCGCGGCAATGATGCTGGCAATGGTGCGGCGCGGGTTGAGCGACGACATCGGATCCTGAAAAATCATCTGCAGGTCGCGGCGCAGCGGCCGCAGTGCCGCTTCCGGCAGGTGGGTGATGTCGCGGCCCTCGAAACGGATGCTGCCGGCGCTCGGCTTCAGCAGCCGGACCAACGCACGGCCAAGTGTCGACTTGCCGGACCCGGATTCGCCAACGATGCCCGTTACCGAGCCGCTGGGCAGGTCGAAATCCAGGCCTTTTAGGATCTCGACCAGCGGCGCGCGGCCGATAAGCGGCTTGCGCGTCATGTCGGGCAGCGCGACCTTCAGCCCGCGCACGGAAAACAGCGGCTCAGCCATGCGGGCGCCTCCATGCCTGGTCGGCTGCCGCGATCTCGGCGGCAAGTCCGGCCAGAACCGTCTCGTCCACCGGCTTCAGCGAGGCGAAGGGGTCGGTGTAGCGTGGCGTCGCAGCCATCAGCGCCCGGGTGTACGGATGCCGGGGTGCCGCGAAGAGATCAGCGGTCTCGGCCTCTTCCACCACCTTGCCGGCATAGAGCACCGACACTTTCTGGCTGATCTTGGCGACGACGCCAAGATCATGGGTGACGAACAGGATCGCGGTGCCGTGCTCGCGCTGCAACGCGGCGATCAGCCGAAGGATCTGCTTCTGCACGGTGACATCGAGCGCCGTGGTCGGCTCGTCGGCGACGATCAGCCGTGGCTCGGCGGCAAAGGCGGCGGCAATCAGCACGCGTTGGCGCATGCCGCCGGACAGTTCGTGCGGATAGCTCTTCAGCACCCGGTCCGGGTCGCGGATCTGTACCTCGTCCAGCAATTGCCTGACACGCTTGTCCGCCTTGTCGCCGCTCCAACCCAGGATGCGCACCAGCCGGTCGGTCATCTGCGGACCGATGCGGCGCGAGGGGTTGAGCGCGGTCAGCGGGTCCTGCGGGATCAGCGCCGTGCGTGCGCCGATCAGCGTGCGCCGCGCCTTGGGCTGGAGTTTGCCGAGGTCTTCGCCCTCGAGCCTCATGTCGCCTTCGACGATGCGCACGCTCGACGGCAGGACGCCCAGCACCGCCTTGCCGATCATCGTCTTGCCGGCGCCGCTTTCGCCGACCAGCGCGCGCACCTCGCCGGGTTGCACGGTGAGCGAAACAGAGCGCAGCACGCGCTGGCCGTTGGCCAGCACCGCGCTCAGATTGGCGATATCGAGACAGGCACTCATCGCAGCACCGGATCGAAACGCGTCTTCAGTGCTTCGCCGAACTGGCTGAACGACAGCACAGTGAGGATCAGCGTGATCAGCGGAAACACCAGCACCCACCAGGCTTGATGGATCGACAGCCGGCCTTCGGCGATGATGCCGCCCCAGGTCGGGTCGTCGGTCGAGATCGACAGATTGACGAAGGACAGGATCGCCTCGACGATGACGGCGATGCCCATTTCCAGCGACAGCAGCGCAACGATCGACGGCACCACGTTGGGCAGCACCTCGCGCAGCATGATGCCGATGCGGCCATAGCCGGCGATGCGGGCATTCTCGACATAGTCCATGCGCGACTGGCCCATGGCTTCGGCGCGGATGACCCGGCAGAAGCGCGTCCAGTCGATGATCGCGATAGCCAGAATGACGGAGCTCAAGCCGGTACCGAGCACGGCGACCAGCAGAATGGCGAAAAGCACCGGCGGGAACGCCATCCAGATGTCGACGATGCGCGAGATGATGCGATCCGCCCAGCCGCCGAAATAGCCCGCGATCAGTCCCAGCACCGAGCCGACGAGGCAGGCGGCGATGGCCGCCGCGAAAGCAACGATGAAGGCGATGCGGCCACCAAAAATCAGGCGCGAGAGCAGATCGCGGCCGAGGCTGTCGGTGCCAAGCCAATAGCCAGGCTCGGCGCCATCGAGCCAGAACGGCGGCAGGCGCTCCAGCATCAAATCCTGCGCCAGCGGATCCTGCGGCGCCACCAGCGGCGCGAAAATCGCGGCCAGCAGTGCCAGCAGCAGCCAGCCGCCGGCAAGCCACAGCCTCGGGCTCAGTCCGCGTCGCGAGATGCGTGCCTCATCCAGGGCGAAGCCTCGGATTGAGCAGCGCATACATCATGTCGACGACGAGGTTGATCAGCACGAACAGCAGCGCGAACACCAGCACGATGCCCTGGATCAGCGGCAGGTCGCGGTTGATGACGGCATCGATCGCCATGTTGCCGAGCCCCTCATAGGAGAACAGCCGCTCGACGATGACCGTGCCGCCGATGAGGAAGGTGAATTGCACGCCGATCAGGGTCAGCGTCGGCAGCGCGGCGTTCTTCAGCGCCTCGCGCAGGATGACCTGCGTTTCCGAAAAGCCCTTGACCCGTGCCAGCACGACATAGTCGAGGTCGAGCACTTCCTTCAGCGACTGTTTGAGAAGCTGCGAGATGATCGCCGCCAGCGGCAGCGCCAAAGCCACGGCCGGCATCAGCATGTGCTTCAAGAGATCCCAGGTCAGGTCGAAGCGCAGTCGCAGCAGGCTCTCGAAGAAATAGAACTGCGTCACGAAGGGCAGGTCGAGTTGCGGCGACACGCGGCCCGAAATGTCGAAGATCGGCACCAGCACGCCGAACAGCAGGATCAGCACCAGGCCCCAGAGGAAGTCGGGGATGGAAAGGGCGGCGCCGCTCGCAATATCGATGCCGGCCTCGACCGCCGTGCCGCGTTCGCGCGCGCCGAGTATCGCCGTCGTGCCGCCGATCGCCACCGCCATGACGAGAGCGACGATGGCAAGTTCCAGCGTGGCCGGCAGCCGGTTGAAGACGAGGCCGAGCACGTCTTGCCGCAGCGAGATCGAGGTTCCGAAATCGCCCCTGGCGACACCGGACAGCCAGATGAAGAACTGCTGTACGATCGTCTTGTCGAGCCCGTACAGCGCGCGCAGTCGGGCGATGTCGTCATTGGTGGCGCCGGGCGGCAGCATCATGGCGATCGGATCGCCGGGCGCGACGCGGATGACGACAAAGACGACGACGGCCACGCCGAACAGCGTGATCAACATCGTCAGCAGACGAATCAGGAATCGTTGCAGGAGCATGTAAATCTTTGCAGGAGCCCGTGGGCTCGTATGCCCGATGGAAAATGCGCGCCGTCATTGGCGACGGCGCGCGGCAATTCCAGGCCGATATCAGGCCGGGGTCATCAAGGCCGGCAGCAGCGCGCCTGAGATGTGCTGGACGACTTTGACGCCCTTGGCATGCACGATCGGCTGCGCGTACTGCATCAGCGGCAGCACATAAGCCTGCTCGGCGATGTATTTGTCGACCGCCTTCCAGCCGGCGATGCGCTTGGCCTCGTCTTTTTCTCCCCACAGCGGGTTGATCATGTCGATCAGGTCCTGGCTGTCCCAGACCGAATGCGGGCTCGGCCCATACATGGCAAAGCCGGTCGAGGTGGTCGGATCGCCAATGGCGTTGCCCCAATTGTAGAAGGCCGCGGGCGCGAGCTTGTCGGCGGCGCGCAGCTCGTAGTGCTTGGCGATCTCATAGACCTCGATCGTCGCCTCGATGCCGACCTTGCGCCACATGCCGACGATCGCCTGGATCATCTCATAGTCCTTGGGCTTGAAGCCCTTGGTCGTCTGGATGGTGAACTTGACCGGCTTTTCCGGCGAATAGCCTGAGGCGGCCAGCAGTTCCTTGGCCTTCTCAGGATTGTGCTCCACCTTGATCGAGGCATCGAAGGCCGCGTATTCCGGCGTTTCGAGCGTGGCGATCGGCTGGCCATAGCCGCGCAGCAGCCGCTTGACCAGAAGCTCCTTGTCCACCGCCATGACGGCTGCCTGGCGCACGTTCTTGTCCAGCATCGCTTCGATGTCGTTGAAGAAGATCATGCCGATGTCGGAAACATTCTTGATCGAGCCGGCAAGCCCGTCCTTGGCGATCAGCCGGTCATACTCCTCATAAGGGATTTCGAGCGTCACCTGCGAGGAACCGGATTCGATCTCGGCCACCCGGCTTGCCGCATCGGTGACGAACTTGATCGTCACATTCTCAAAGGCCGGCTTGCCGCCCCAATAGTCGGGATTGGCCTTCAGCCGCAGGAAAGCGTTGCGCTCGAATTTTTCCACCATGTAGGGGCCGGTGCCGATCGGCGCCTTCTCGAAGCCTTCGGCGCCGACCTTCTCGTAATAGGCCTTGGGCATGATGTAGCCGGTCAGGAACGACATCCACTTGAAATAGACTGGATCGAACTGCACGACGTCGCCAGTGATCTTGTTGCCGTCGATCTTGAAATTGTTGACGTTCTTCCAGACGAACTGGATCGGGTTGCCGGTCTTTTCGTCGCCCGCACGCTGCAGCGACCAGACGACGTCTTCCGGTGTGAAGGGCGAGCCGTCATGCCATTTCACGCCTTCGCGCACCGTCATCATGATCTTGGTGCGGTCGTCGTTCCAGCCCCATTCGGTCAGCAGGCCAGGCGCGAAGGACAGGTCCGGCTTCTGCGGGATGAATTGGTCGAACACCGATTGGTAGAGGCCCTGGATGGTCGGGTTGACGGCCGACGGTCCGGTGGTCGGATCCCAGGACGGCAGGTTGACATTGTAGGCGATGGTCAGTTCGCCGGCGGCCTGGGCAATCTTTGGCAGGCCGACGGCGGCCACGCCAAGTGCCGCGGCACTGTATCCCAGTAATTCGCGTCTGTTGATTGTCATGGTCGTTCCCCTTGTTGGTTTATTTGTCTTCGCGCAGCGTCTTCAGTTCATTGGTTCGGGCTTCGTCGGCAGCAGCGCCTTGCCTCTCGTCGCCTCCATAAAATCGTCTGGCCTACCTCCCGCCAAGCTGTTGCGCGAGCATGAAGCCCGAGGCGGCACCGGTGCCGGCGCCCGGCCATGTCGCTGCGCCGGTGAGATGCAGGTTGGCGACCGGCGTGTTCCAGCCGGCATAGCCGCGCGCCGGGCGGAACAGGAAATTCTGCGCCAGATGGTGGCTGCCGCAGACCTGGTCACCGCCGACGAGGTTCGGGTTCTCACGCTCGAGATCGATCGGCGAGAACACCGCGCGGCCAAGGATCTTTGCGCGCAGGCCGGGCGCGTAGGTCTCGATAATGTCGAGCACGCGCTCGGCATAGGCTTCCTTGACCTGGTCCCAATGTGCTGGCGCGATCTTGGCCGCGGCGTCGCCCGCGATTTCGGCGGGCAGCATGCGCACCTGTATCCACAGAACATGCTTGCCCTGCGGCGCCCGCGATGGGTCGATGGCGGTCGGCTGGCCGACGACCAGCACCGGTTCGTCCGGCAGCATGCCTGCCATCGCCTGCTGATAGGTGCGCGACATCTGGTCGAGCGAGGGGGACAGATGCACATAGGCGAACTGACGCAACTCTGCCCCGGCGCGCCAGTCAGGCAGATCGTCCAGCGCCAGGTGGATCATCATCGTGCCTGGCGCGTGCCGGAATTTCTGCATCGCCGTGTCGAAGCCGGCGTTGCCGGAACCGCCAGGCAGCAGCTTGTCGGTCAGCGCCTTGGGCGCCACACCGGCAATGACCGCCTTGGCCGCCGTATGCGTTTCGCCGGAAGCGAGCCGCACGCCCGTCGCCTTGCCGCCAGAAACCGTGATCTCGGCGACATCGGCGCCGGTAATGATCCTGCCACCGGCTGATGTCACCATGCCGGCCAGTGCCCGGATGATCGTATCGGCGCCGCCCTTGCCCAGCACCATGCCGAAACTCTGGTTGGCCATCGATTCCAGATAGGGAAACACGGCGCCGCCGGCGATGTCGGGCGCGAAGTCGAGATGCATGCCCCAGGTGGCGAGAGTCGCCCTGATATGTGGTGACTCGAAAGTCTCCTCCAGCCAGGCGCGTGGCGAGGACAACAGCAGCCGGCCGGTATCGAGCGCGCCGGAAACACCTTTCTTGCGCCACAGGTTCCAGGCGGTGCCCGCAAGCGCCCGGGCGCTCATCGGCGATCCCAGCAGCTTGAACAAATGCCCGGCTTCGGCCGGGAAGGCGGCTACCAGCCTGCGCCATGTCGCGGCATCGGCGGCTGAAAAGGCGGCAACGCGGCTGGCGGTCTTTTCCAGATCGTTGCTGACCCCGAACCAGCGCCCATCCGGAAAGGCGCTGGCGAAACAATCGGCGACCGGCGCGAATTCCAGCCCCTGCGCTTTCAATTCATTTGCATATTTCCGGTGGAAGGCGGAGCCGGCGAACAGGCTCAGGTTCATCGCGCCGAAATCATGACGGAAGCCCGGAAGCGTGAATTCGCGGGTTTGCACCGCGCCGCCGATCGTTGCGCCGCGCTCGAAAACCCCGGTTTTCCAGCCCTTGAGCGCCAGATGCGCGGCGCATGCCAGACTGTTGTGGCCCGCCCCGACAAAGATGGCGTCGAACTCGCTCACGCCCCGTTCCCATTTCCTTTATGCTTAAAGATAATTGCAGATGCATATGTTTTCGTCTAGTAGGATATTAAGGGCCGAGACGAGCCTTGATCATGTCAGACAAGAGGGAACAGAGACCATGGACACCCAAAAACTTCTCGGCGAAGTCGCCGGTCAACTCCTTTCCGGCGCCATCAAGGTGGTCGACCTGACGGCGCCGCTCGGGCCGGACACACCGCTGATCAAGCTGCCGCCGGAACTTGCCGTCGATACGCCGAAGGTCGAGATCCACTCGATCTCCCGCTACGACAAGAACGGCCCATGGTGGGCGTGGAACTGGCTGAAGCTCGGTGAGCATTCCGGCACCCATTTCGACGCCCCGCAGCATTGGATCAGCGGCAAGGATTATCCGGACGGCGCCACCGACACCATTCCGGCGCAGAACTTTATCGGCCCGGTCAATGTCATCGACTGTTCGAAGGAGGCCGCCGCCGACCATGATTTCCTGCTCACCGTCGACCACATCAAGGCATGGGAAGCCAAGCATGGCGCGATCAACGCCGGCGAGTGGGTGGTGATGCGCACCGACTGGTACAAGCGCAACGGCTCGGAAGCCGAGTTCCTTAACGCCAACGAGACCGGCCCGCACACGCCCGGCCCGACGGCCGAAGCCATCCAGTTCCTGATCAGCAAGGACATCAAGGGCTGGGGCTCGGAGACGATAGGCACCGATGCCGGCAAGGCGGGCGGCATGGAGCCGCCATTCCCGGCGCACACGCTGATGCACAAGGCCAACCGCTACGGCCTGGCCAGCCTCTGCAACCTCGACCAGTTGCCGCCGAAAGGCGCGATCCTGATCGCGGCACCTCTCAAGATCGAGCACGGCACCGGCAGTCCGATCCGCGCACTGGCGCTGGTGGTTGGAAAATAGAGCGAGGTGGGTCTTCGGGAGAAGATCATGCAGCTTGGTGAGGCGATAGGGAGGCAGGATGGCGGCGTTAGCGCTCTACGGCGCCCCCCTCTGCCCTGCCGGGCATCTCCCCCACTTGGGGGGAGATCGGCAGCTTCCGCGACGGCTCCCTTCTTGCGACGTAGAAAATTGGCGAAAGCCGGGATGACATCCGATCTCCCCCCTTGTGGGGGAGATGTCCGGCAGGACAGAGGGGGGCGCCGTAGGGCGCTGACCCGGCAAGCCTACCCGCTGCCCACGAGCAACCCCCAATGAAAGCGCCCGACCACATCATTGTCGGCAGCGGCATCAACGCGCTGGTTTGCGCGGCGATGCTTGGCGGCAAGGGCGCCAAGGTGCTCGTGCTGGAGCGCAACGACCGCATTGGCGGCTGCATGCGCACCGAGGAGATCACCGCGCCTGGCTTCATCCACGATGTGATGGCAACGACCTTCGTGCTGTTCATCACCTCGCCGGCCTTCGCCGCACTTGGCGCCGACCTCGCCCGGCACGGGCTGGAATTCTGCCATACCGGCACGCCGACCGGCGTGCTTCGCCCGGACGGCAGCCATGCGGTGCTCAGCACCGACCGCGCCGCCAACATCGCCGCGCTCAACGCGATCGCGGCCGGCGACGGTGACCGCCACGCGGAAGATGTCGGCGGCATCGAAGGCAATGCCGGCCTGCTGTTCGGCCTGCTCGGCGGCAGTCTGTGGTCTTATCCGACCGCGAAGCTGCTGGCGGGCGACGCCTGGCGGCGGAGCCCGCGTGGTCTTGCCGCCTTCCTTGGCGATGCGCTGGTGCCGGCGCGCGGCTGGCTGGAAAGCGGCTACCAGTCCGAGACCGTCCGCGCGCTCTGGGCGCCGTGGGTGCTGCATGCCGGGCTTGGCCCGGAAGACGCCTTTTCCGGCCAGATCGCCAAGGTGATCGCCTTCGCGCTGGAGGCGGCCGGCGCGCCGATCGTCAAGGGCGGGGCGCAGAACCTGCTGTCTGCTTTCGAGGCGCTCATCAAGGAGCGCGGCGGCGTCATCTCCACCGAAGCGGACGTTGCCTCCATCCTCCTGGCCGGCGGCCGCGCCACCGGCGTGCGCCTGGCTTCGGGCGAGACCGTCCACGCGAAGAAGAGCGTTATCTGCTCGGTTACGCCGACACAGCTCTATGGCCGCCTGCTCGGCACGGATGCTCCCAAAGCCGATGCCGAGGCGACGAAGAAATACCGCTACGGCAAAGGCAATTTCCAGATCCACTACGCCCTCGACAAGCCGCCGTCCTGGCGCGGCGAAGGCCTGGACAAGGTGGCGCTGCTGCATCTGACGCCCGGACTGGATGGTGTCTCGAAAGCCTGCAACGAGGCGGCGCGCGGCATGCTCCCCGAGGTGCCGACCATCTGTGTCGGCCAGCCGCATGCGCTCGACCCGTCACGCTGCCCGGAAGGCAAGGCGATCCTGTGGCTGCAACTGCCCGAGGCGCCCCGCCACATCAAGGGCGACGCCGCCGGCAAGCTGCAGGCGCCCGCTGACGGGCAATGGACCGATGCCCTGCGCGAGGCCTATGCCGATCGCGCCGAAGCGGTCCTCGCCAGCCATATCGACGGCTTCAAGGACAGCGTGATCGCGCGCCGCGCCTATTCGCCGGCCGATCTCGAAGCGATGAACATCAACCTGGTCGGCGGCGACCCCTATGGCGGTTCCTCGACCATAGACCAAGCCTTCCTGTGGCGGCCGTTCAAGACCAGCCGCAACCACCAGACCGGCATCAAGGGCCTCTATCATATCGGCGCCTCGACCCATCCCGGTGCTGGCCTCGGCGGCGGCTCCGGTTTCCTGCTGGCGGGGAAGCTGTGATGGAACAGAAAGTCGCCGAAAAACGTCAGCGCATTTCGACCCTCGGCCAGATCGGCCTGCAGCAATTCGCGCCCTATCTGATGAACCGCATCATGGGCCGCTACAACGCCACCTTGCGTGACGATTTTCGCAAGCAGGGCCTGACCATTTCGCAGGTGCGCACGTTGGCCGTGCTGTCGGTCACCGACGGCGTCACTGTCAACGACCTCTCGGTCTATACGGTGATCGAGCAGTCGACCTTGAGCCGCACGTTGGACACGCTGGAGGGGCAAGGGTTCGTGCGGCGTGAGCAGGGCGTGAGCGACAGCCGGATCCGCCACGTGTTCCTGACCGACGAAGGTCGCGCCGAGTTCACCCGCGCCTGGCCCGCCATGCATGACGCGTTCGAGGCGATGTTCGACGATGTCGACGATGCCGAATATGCCGCCCTCATCGCGACGCTGCAGAAGATGCTGAAGAACATTCGCAAGCACGACATCTAGATGTACGCGCCGCCGATGCCGGCGGCAACGGAAGGAGGCCAAAAATGGCCGAACGGTCTTTTGCCAAGGAAGTCGAGAAGCTCAGGCTCGGCGCCGGCGAGGAATTCGCCGGCGAGGGCATCCTCGCCATCACCAAGGCACTGCTGCAATGCGGAGTCGGCTATGTCGGCGGCTACCAGGGCGCGCCGATCAGCCACCTGATGGATGTGCTGGCCGACGCGCAGGACATTCTGGGCGAACTCGGCGTGCATTTCGAGGCCAGCGCCTCGGAAGCCACCGCCACCGCCATGCTCGCCGCTTCGGTGCATTATCCGATCCGCGGCGCGGCGACCTTCAAGTCGACCGTCGGCACCAACGTCGCTTCAGATGCGTTGGCCAATCTCGCGTCCGGCGGCGTCACCGGCGGCGCGTTGATCATCGTCGGCGAGGATTATGGCGAGGGCTCCTCGATCATGCAGGAGCGCAGCCATGCCTTCGCCATGAAGAGCCAGGTCTGGCTGCTCGACCCGCGTCCGAACCTGCCGTCGATCGTCAAGGCGGTTGAGGATGGTTTCGAGCTGTCGGAAGTCTCCAACACGCCGGTCATGCTGCAGGTGCGCATCCGCTGCTGCCACGTGCATGGCCATTTCATCGCCAAGGACAACAAGCGCCCGCCGATGACTGTCGCCGATGCGCTGGACGCACCGCGCCGCGACACCGGCCGCATCGTGCTGCCGCCCGCCTCCTTTCTGCACGAGAAGGAGAAGGTGGCAAAGCGCTGGCCGGCGGCCGTCGACTTCATCACCAAGAACAGGATCAACGAGTTCTTCGGCTCGGACCACGGCTCGGTCGGCATCGTCATGCAGGGCGGCATGTACAATTCGGTCATCCGTGCGCTGCAGCGGCTTGGCCTTGCCGACACCTATGGCGACACGGATGTCCCGCTCTACGTGCTCAACGCCGTCTATCCGCTGATCGACGACGAGTTCCTCGCCTTCTGCGAGGGCAAGCAGGCGGTGCTGATGGTCGAGGAAGGCCAGCCCAACTATATCGAACAGGCCTTTGCCGCCATGCTGCACAAGGCCGGGCGCGGCACGCGCCTGGTCGGCAAGGAACATCTGCCGATGGCCGGCGAATATACCGGCCAGGTCATGCTTGATGGTATCGGCGCCTTCCTGCGCGCCGAGGCGCCGCATCTTTTGCCGGGCGAGGTGCGCGCGCCCAACAAGGTCGGCGACGGCGTCGACACGGCTGACCTGATCAACGTCGTGCCGGGCCGCCCGCCCGGCTTCTGCATCGGCTGCCCGGAACGGCCGATCTTTGCCGCGACCAAGCTGGTCGAACAGGAACTCGGCAAGCACCACATCGCCTCCGACATCGGCTGCCATCTGTTTTCGATCATGCCGCCTTTCGAGCTCGGCGCCACCACGATGGGCTATGGGCTGGGGCCAGCCTCGGCCTCGGCGTTCAATTCGCCCGACGCCAAGCGCCGCTCGATCTCCTTCGTCGGCGACGGCGGCTTCTGGCACAACGGCCTGACCTCCTCGATCGGCAACGCGGTGTTCAACAAGAATGACGGCGTCATCGTCATCGTCGATAATTTCTACTCGGCCGCGACTGGCGGGCAGGACATCCTGTCGTCGCGTGCGGGCAACAAGACCAAGTCGACCAAGCATCCGATCACCGAGGCGGTGAAAGGCATGGGCGTGAAATGGCTGCGCCATGTCGACCGCACCTACGATGTCGGCAAGATGCAGAACACGTTGCGCGAGGCGCTGACGACGGACGAGAAGGGCCCGAAAGTCATCGTCGCTTCGTCGGAGTGCATGCTCAATCGCCAGCGCCGCGAAAAGCCGCTGGTCGACAAGGCCATCAAGGGCGGCGAGCGTGTCGTCAAACCGAAGTTCGGCGTCGACGAGGACATCTGCACCGGGGACCATGCCTGCATGCGGCTTTCCGGCTGTCCGTCGCTGTCGGTGAAATCGCTTGACGACCCGCTGCGCGACGATCCGGTCGCGTCGATCGACCAGAACTGCGTCGGCTGCGGCAATTGCGGCGAGGTGGCGGACGCCGCGGTGCTGTGCCCTTCCTTCTATCGCGCCGATGTCGTGCACAACCCGAGCCGCTGGGACCGGTTCCTGGAAGCGGCGCGCCGCACGACGATCGGCTTCCTGCAGAGGCATCGCGAAAACCGGCGCCTGATATTCGCCGATGCTTGAGCCCGTCCCCTCCTTGCACCCCAGATCCGGTGCCGCCGATGAGCCGGTGATCAAGCTCGCCGTGCTGGCCGTCGGCGGCCAGGGCGGCGGCGTGTTGGCCGACTGGATCACCGATGTCGCCGAACGCAATGGTTACGTTGCACAGTCGACTTCGGTCGCCGGCGTCGCCCAGCGCACCGGCGCGACCATCTATTATATCGAGATGGCCCGCGACACCGGCCGCCTGCCGGTCTTCGCCCTGTCACCCTCGCAGGGCGATGTCGACATCCTGATCGCCGCCGAATTGATGGAGGCCGGCCGCGCCATCATCAGGGGCTTCGTCACCCCCAACCGCACGACGCTGATCGCCTCCTCGCATCGCATCGCCGCCGTCTCGGAAAAGATCGAACCGGGCGACGGCCGCGCCTCGTCGTCCAAGGTCCACGCGACGGCTGAGGCCGCGTCGAAGCGCTTCATCGCTTTCGACATGGAAAAGATCGCCGCCGACAACGGCTCGATGATCTCGGCCAGCCTGCTTGGCGCGCTGGCCGGCTCCGACGCACTGCCGTTCACGCGCGAGAGCTACGAACAGGCGATTGGTGCCGGCGGGCGGGGCGTGAAGGCCAGCCTTGCCGCCTTCGGCGCGGCCTTCGACCGCGCACGCGGCACGGCGGCAGCACCTTCGTCAAAACCGGCGGAGCCAGCCATTGTCGAATCCGCTTTGGGTGCCGGGCGTGTGAGCGGCCCGCAAAATCTGCTGCGGGGATGGCATGCCCAGGCCGCCCGCATCGACCTGATGCCCGTAGCCGTGCGCGACATGGCGCTTCGCGGCCTGAGAAAGGTCGTCGACTATCAGGACATCGCCTATGGGCGCGACTATCTCGACCGGCTGGACAACGCCGTTGCGCTGGACAGCGCCGGCCACGCTTATGCGCTGTCCATCGCCGCCGCCAAGCATCTGGCCAATGCCATGTGCTACGACGACATGATCCGCGTCGCCGATCTGAAAACGCGCTCGACCCGCGACAGGCGGGTGCGCAAGGAGGTTGGCGTCAAGGACGGTTCGGTCCTGCAGGTGACCGAATATTTCCACCCGCGCATCGAGGAGTTCTGCGGCACGCTGCCGGCGGGGCTGGGCAGCTACATCGAAAGCCGGCCGAAACTGGCCGCCTTTCTCGATCGCCGCATCAACCATGGC